>NZ_JACVTW010000032.1:0-41163 GCF_016624785.1 Kosakonia sp. S42
AGTTGACTTTTAATCAATTGGTCGCAGGTTCGAATCCTGCACGACCCACCAATGTAAAAAAGCGCCCTAAAGGCGCTTTTTTGCTATCTGCGATTTGAAAAATCCGTGCGCTCTTCGTGCCGGATGGCGGCTACGCCTTATCCGGCCTACAATACCTCTCCGCACCTGGTTTTCGTAGGCCTGCTAAGCGCAGCGCCAGCAGGCGTTCTGTTTTGAACCTGAACCCACTGCCGGATGGCGGCTACGCCTTATCCGGCCGACAACACCTCTCCGCATCCGGTTTTCGTAGGCCTGCTAAGCGCAGCGCCAGCAGGCGTTGAACGTATTGCCGGATGGAGGCATAAATGCCTTATCCGGCCTACGCGCCAGCAGGCAATTATCTACATTATCCATTTCCCACTGCGAATAAATTCACCGCGACAATATCTCTGCGATCGGGTATCTTGTTTAGTATATAAAACGCCAGCTGCTTAATAATCCATATCAGGCCGCTGTTGGGGTTATCATGTTAAGCACGCAAAACGAGTGAGCATCATGAGCGTAATGTTTGATCCTGAAGCCGCAATCTATCCCTTTCCTGCCAAACCCGCGCCGCTGAAACCTGCGGAAAAAGCCTTTTACCGCGATAAAATCAAACGCTTGCTGAAAGAGCATGATGCGGTGATGGTCGCCCACTACTACACCGACCCGGAGATCCAGCAACTGGCGGAAGAGACCGGCGGCTGCATCTCCGACTCGCTGGAGATGGCGCGCTTTGGCGCCCGTCATCCTGCCTCGACGCTGCTGGTCGCCGGCGTGCGTTTTATGGGGGAAACGGCGAAAATCCTCAGCCCGGAAAAAACGATCGTGATGCCGACGCTTGAGGCCGAATGCTCGCTCGATCTCGGTTGCCCCATCGAGCCGTTCAACGCTTTCTGCGACGCACATCCGGATCGCACCGTGGTGGTTTATGCCAACACCTCGGCGGCGGTAAAAGCCCGCGCCGACTGGGTGGTCACTTCAAGCATTGCGGTCGAGTTGATTGAGCACCTCGATAGCCTCGGCGAAAAAATTATCTGGGCACCGGATCGTCATCTCGGCAATTACGTCCAGAAACAAACGGGCGCGGACGTACTTTGCTGGCAGGGGGCGTGCATCGTCCATGATGAATTCAAAACCCAGGCGCTGCGGCGCATGAAGGCGCTCTATCCGGACGCCGCAATACTGGTGCATCCTGAATCGCCACAAGCGGTGGTAGAGTTAGCCGATGCGGTCGGTTCGACCAGCCAGTTGATCCAGGCCGCAAAAACGCTGCCTCACTCGCAACTGATTGTCGCCACCGACCGCGGGATCTTCTATAAAATGCAGCAGGCCGTGCCGCATAAAGCGCTGATCGAGGCGCCAACGGCTGGCGAAGGGGCGACGTGCCGCAGCTGCGCTCACTGCCCGTGGATGGCGATGAACGGTCTGAAAGCCATTGCCGACGGGCTGGAGCAGGGCGGAACGGCGCATGAGATAGAAGTGGAGGCCAGCCTGCGCGAACGCGCGCTGCTGCCGCTTAACCGCATGCTCGATTTTGCGGCTACACTTCGACCTTAACGTTTTCATAGACATCAATGCGTAACACTACGCTCTGGGGAAAGAATGGACTTTTTTAGTACGCAAAACATCCTCGTGCACATTCCGATCGGTGCCGGGGGATATGACCTTTCATGGATTGAAGCCGCAGGCACGCTGGCGGGTTTACTCTGTATCTGGCTCGCCAGCCTTGAGAAAATCAGCAATTACGCCTTTGGTCTGATTAACGTCACGCTCTTCGCCATCATCTTCTTCCAGATCCAGCTCTACGCCAGCCTGCTGCTGCAACTCTTCTTCTTCGCCGCCAATATCTATGGCTGGTATGCCTGGTCGCGCCAGACCTCGCAGAATGAGGCCGAGCTGCAAATACGCTGGTTGCCGCGCAGCAAAGCCCTCGGCTGGCTTGCCGCCTGCGTGGTGGCGATTGGTCTGATGACGCTGTTTATCAACCCGGTCTTCGCCTTCCTGACGCGTATCGCCGTCAACATCATGCAGGCCGTCGGGCTGAACGTGGCGATGCCAACGCTGCAGCCTGATGCTTTCCCATTCTGGGACTCCTGCATGATGGTTCTTTCTATCGTGGCGATGATCCTGATGACGCGCAAATATGTCGAAAACTGGCTGCTGTGGGTGATTATCAACGTGATAAGCGTGGTGATTTTTGCACGTCAGGGCGTGTGGGCGATGTCGCTGGAGTATATGATCCTCACCTTTATTGCCCTGAACGGCAGCCGGATGTGGATTAACAGCGCGCGTGAGCGTGGCTCTCGCGCGCTTTCACATTAATGATGATGTCCGTGATGGGGATCGGCCGTAACGTCGCCCAGACGGCAGTCTGAGCCGCTACAGGGCTGATACTCCATCTGCACTGTGGCATGAGCAATCTCATAATGGTGCGCCAGGAAGTGGTGGATCTCGCCGAGCAATTTATCGTGATCGCGCGGCGGGATCACCTGCACATGCAGCGTCATCAGCGGTTTTTCACCCACCTGCCAGACGTGCACATGGTGCACATCGCGGATTTCCGGAATCGCTCGGCGCAAATGGCGCTGTAACGCACCGATATCCAGCGAAGCGGGAACCCCCTCCAGCAGTTCATTGACGCTCTCCTTCATCAAGCGCCACGCGCTCTTCAGCACCAGCGCAGAAACCAGCACCGACAGAATCGGGTCGATGGGCGTCCAGTTGGTCACCATAATCACCACCGCCGCGACAATGGCGCCAACGGAGCCAAGCAGATCGCCCAGCACATGCAGCGCAGCGGCGCGCACGTTAAGGTTCTTCTCTTCGCTACCGCGATGCAGCAGCCAGAAGGAGAGCAGGTTGGCCACAAGGCCAGCAATCGCGATAGCCATCATCGTCATCCCGGCAATCGGCTGTGGGTGACTAAAGCGCAGGATCGCTTCCCAGACAATCCAGATTGTTATCAGCACCAGCGCGAGGGCGTTAATAAAAGCGGCAAGCGTCGTCAGACGTAGCCAGCCGAAGGTGCGTTTGGCGCTCGGCGGCTGGCGGGCAAACCACACCGCCAACAGAGCGAAGAGCAGGGCGGCGGCATCCGTGAGCATATGTCCGGCGTCGGCCAGCAGCGCCAGCGAGCCGGAAATAATCCCGCCCACCACCTCAATAACCATAAAAACAGCGGTGACCGTAAAGGCCAGTAGCAGACGGCGGGCATTGGCATCCGATGAGCCATGCGAGTGATCGTGCGCCATGATGGGATCTATCCTTTTGACCGTTGAGAAAACGCCTACATCATTGCAGATTTTGAGGTTTAAGGAATAAAAAAAGGAGAGCCTCAGCTCTCCCTCTTCACTTCAGCATCACGCCTTACTGGGTGGTGCCATCAGTTTTGGTGTTCACTTTGCTGTTATCACCGCTACCGGTTTCAACTTTTTTATTCACGTCCGGGCAACGACCATCTTTACACATGGTGTTTTTATGCACTTCCTCTTTGCTCATATGGCCAGATTTGTGCTCCATCTGCGTAGAGGTGGAATTAGTGTTGGTATTGCCGGTATTAATGTTGCTGTTATCAACATTGCCTGGCGCAATGTTCTCTTTCGCGTCAGGGGCAACCTGGCCAGCCTTCGCTGCTGCGTTAGCATCGCCGTTGCTGGAGCTGGAAGAGGATGCGTCCGCCGCATACGCTGCGCCGCCTGCCAGAGTCAGTGTGGTGGTCAGTAAAAGCGTCGCTAATTTATTCATTTTCATCATGATGCTCCTGTGCTGGTCGTCTAATGCCGCGCGGGACGCCGGCAGAATATGCGCGAACCCATCGCACGCTCAGTGGTGAAAGATGCCATACGTGCCATAAGTAGCAGCATGGAATAACGAAAAAATGTAAAACAAAGGTATTTACAGTTAAAAAGTGTAGTCGGGATGTGGCGACTTGCTACTTTTCCCACCACTTTCGCTGGATTCCAGGAATTATCCGGGCGTAGTGTAAGTTCGCGTTTACACTACGGCGCGAGCGAGATAGATTGGTCAGATTGCTTTTCTTCTAAAAAACATGTTCACACTGGAAAGATCATGACTTATCAGAACGACGATTTACGCATCAAAGAGATCAATGAGTTACTCCCTCCTGTCGCGCTGCTTGAAAAATTCCCCGCTACCGAAACCGCTGCCAGAACGGTCTCCCAGGCGCGCCGGGCAATTCATCAAATCCTGCGCGGCAACGACGACCGCCTGTTAGTGGTTATCGGACCCTGTTCCATTCACGATCCCGTGGCGGCAAAAGAGTATGCTTCGCGCCTGCTGGCACTGCGTGACGAACTGAAGGGCGAACTGGAAATCGTGATGCGCGTCTATTTCGAAAAACCGCGCACCACCGTTGGCTGGAAGGGGCTGATTAACGATCCGCACATGGATAACAGCTTCCGCATCAATGACGGCCTGCGCATTGCGCGCAAACTGCTGCTGGAGATTAATGACAGCGGGCTGCCAGCGGCGGGTGAGTTCCTCGATATGATCACCCCGCAATATATGGCGGATTTGATGAGCTGGGGCGCGATTGGCGCACGCACCACCGAATCCCAGGTGCATCGTGAGCTTGCCTCCGGCCTCTCGTGCCCGGTTGGTTTTAAGAACGGCACCGACGGCACCATCAAAGTGGCGATTGACGCCATCAACGCCGCAGGCGCACCGCACTGCTTCCTCTCCGTGACCAAATGGGGTCACTCCGCCATCGTCAACACGGCGGGCAACGGCGATTGCCACATTATTCTGCGCGGCGGCAAAGAGCCGAACTACAGCGCGAAGCATGTCGCCGAGGTGAAAGCAGGGCTGGAAAAAGCGGGCTTACCGGCGCAGGTGATGATTGATTTCAGCCATGCGAACTCCAGTAAGCAGTTTAAAAAGCAGATGGAAGTGAGCGCAGATGTTTGCCAGCAGATCGCGGGCGGTGACAAGGCGATCATGGGCGTGATGATTGAGAGCCACCTGGTGGAAGGCAACCAGAGCCTCGAGAGCGGCGATGCGCTGGTTTACGGCAAAAGCGTGACCGATGCCTGTATCGGCTGGGAAGATACCGACGCGGTGCTGCGCCAGTTAGCGCAAGCCGTTAAAGCGCGCCGCGGTTAACGGGTCCTCTATTTTGTATGCCGGATGGCGGCTACGCCTTATCCGGCCTACGGTAACGAAGCCGCTGAAACCGCGTAGGCCGGATAAGCATTTACGCGCCATCCGGCAATTTAACGCAGCAAAAAGCCCGGCAGCGCGAAGCGTACCGGGCCTTAGACTCAAAAGCCGGGCATCAACGTGTCCGGCTTTTTTTTATTATTTCGCTTTACCCTGGTTTGCTACCGCAGCAGCTTTCGCGGCGATCTCATCCGCGTTACCCAGATAGTAGTGCTTAATCGGTTTGAAGTTTTCGTCGAACTCATACACCAGCGGTACGCCGGTCGGAATGTTCAGTTCGAGGATCGCTTCTTCGCTCATGTTGTCGAGATATTTCACCAGCGCACGCAGGGAGTTACCGTGTGCGGCAATGATCACGCGCTCACCGCTTTTCAGACGCGGCAGAATGGTTTCGTTCCAGTAAGGGATCACGCGATCGATGGTCAGCGCCAGGCTTTCGGTCAGCGGCAGCTCTTGTTCGGTCAGTTTCGCGTAGCGCGGATCGTGGCCCGGGAAACGCTCATCATCTTTGGTTAGTGCCGGCGGGGTAACGGCGAAGCCGCGACGCCACTGTTTAACCTGATCGTCGCCATATTTCTCAGCGGTTTCTGCTTTGTTC
This sequence comes from Kosakonia sp. S42, assembly GCF_016624785.1. Classification (NCBI taxonomy): domain Bacteria; kingdom Pseudomonadati; phylum Pseudomonadota; class Gammaproteobacteria; order Enterobacterales; family Enterobacteriaceae; genus Kosakonia; species Kosakonia sp. S42. The sequence goes on from NZ_JACVTW010000032.1 coordinate 5,798, forward strand.
AGACCCTGCAGCGCACCGTAGTGACGTTCGTTCAGTTTCCAGCTCTTCTCAACCGGCAACCATGCCTGATCCAGTTCGTCCAGAACGTTCCACAGCGTGTGGATGGCACGTTTCAGCACAGAGGTATAAGCAAAATCAAACGCGTAGCCTTCAGCTTTCAGCAATTTGCCTGCCGCTTTCGCTTCGCCAACGCCTTTCTCTGACAGATCAACATCGTACCAACCGGTGAAGCGGTTTTCGTTGTTCCACTGGCTTTCGCCATGACGAACCAGAACCAGCTTAGTAACAGCCATACACTTACTCCTGTGAGCCTGATTTAATGATAACGATTCTCATTGTATTGCCGAAGCGCACTGCCCGGCAACGATTACCCTTAACCATAGCGAAAATAGGCGCAGAGTGTAAGCTGCTTGTGAATCGAGGGTTATTGTTTTGAGGATAAGTGGCGCATATTTCAGCAAAAAGGGCAAAAAAAAGCCCTCCCGCAGGAGGGCTCATGCTCAGAGCGGAATAAAGTGATACTCCGTCCGGCTGACATATTCGTCGCCAGGCTGCAGCGTACAATCCGGCTGCGGGAAGTCCGGGCGGTTCGGGCTGTCGGGTAAACACTCGCTCTCCAGCGCCAGGCCCTGCCATGCGCTGTAGGTTTTCCCGCCGCGCGCAGGCGTCCCTTCCAGGTAGTTACCGGAGTAGAACTGCAGCGCAGGCGCGCTGGTGTAGACCGACATTTGCAGCTGCTTATCTGTCGACCACAGGTGCGCCGCAGGCGTAGTCACATCCCCCTGCGCCTGCAGTAAAAAGGCGTGATCGTAACCCTTCACCACGCGCTGATCCTCATCGCTGAGGAACTCTTCCGCCACGGTTTTTGGCGTACGGAAATCAAAACTGGTCAGCGCCACCTTTTTCAGATCGCCGGTCGGAATGCCCATCTCATCCACCGGCAGATAGGCATCGGCCAGCAGCTGCAACGTATGGTTGCGGACATCGCCCTGCGCGCCATCAAGGTTTAAATAGGCGTGATTGGTCAGGTTGACCGGGCAGGGCTTGTCGGTGGTCGCACGGTACTCAATCGTAATGCGGTTATCATCACCAAGACGGAAGTGCGCCGTGGCGTTGACCGTGCCCGGATAGCCCTGATCGCCATCCGGCGAGGTGAGGGAGAAGAGCACTTCGCTGTCGTTCTGGCGCTCAATGCGCCAGCGGCGTTTATCAAACCCTTCCGGGCCGCCATGCAACTGGTTTTCGCCCTGGCTTGGGGTCAGGGACCAGGTCTCGCCATCAAGGGTAAAGCGGCTTTTGGCAATGCGGTTCGCATACCGGCCAATAGACGCACCGAGATAGGCGGTCTGCTCCCAGTAGTGCTCCGGCGTCGCGCAGCCGAGCAGGGCTTCGCGTACGCTGCCATCTTTCATCGGTACGCGCGCAGAGAGCAGCGTCGCGCCCCAGTCCATTAAGCTCACCACCATCCCCGCGCCGTTGCGCAGGGTGATCAGTCGTACCGGCAGCCCATCGGGTGCTACCGCAGGCGTTTCATTTAGCACTGTCCTGCCCCCTGAGAAGGTTTACACACGTAGAAGGTCTCTTTGATGCCGGTTTTCGCTTCGTACTGGCTCTCAACCGCCTGTTTCACTTCCGGTACCAGCGCTTCCGGCACCAGCGCAACGACGCAGCCGCCAAAGCCGCCGCCGGTCATGCGCACGCCGCCTTTATCACCGATGGTCGCTTTGACGATCTCTACCAGCGTATCGATTTGCGGCACGGTGATCTCGAAATCGTCGCGCATAGAGGCGTGGGATTCCGCCATCAGCTCGCCCATGCGTTGCAGATCGCCTTTCTCCAGCGCGGCGGCTGCTTCCACGGTGCGGGCGTTTTCGGTCAGCACATGGCGTACACGTTTCGCGACCAGCGGATCCAGCTCATTCGCCACAGCGTTGAACTGATCGAGGCTGACATCACGCAGCGCTTTTTGCTGGAAGAAGCGCGCGCCGGTTTCGCACTGCTGGCGGCGGGTGTTGTATTCGCTGCCCACCAGCGTACGTTTGAAGTTGCTGTTAATAATGACAATTGCCACGCCTTCGGGCATGGAAACCGCTTTGGTGCCGAGCGAGCGGCAGTCGATCAGCAGCGCACTGCCTTTCTTGCCAAGCGCAGAGATCAGCTGATCCATAATGCCGCAGTTACAACCAACAAACTGGTTCTCCGCTTCCTGGCCGTTGAGCGCGATCTGCGCCCCGTCCAGCGGCAGATGGTAAAGCTGCTGGAAGACGGTACCGACCGCCACTTCCAGCGAGGCCGACGAGCTTAAGCCCGCGCCCTGCGGCACATTGCCGCTGATCACCAGATCCGCGCCGCCAAAGCTGGCATCGCGCTGTTGCAGATGTTTCACCACGCCGCGTACATAGTTGGACCACTGCTGGCTGTCGTGCGCCACAATCGGCGCATCCAGCGAAAACTCATCGCGCTGGTTGTCGTAGTCGGCAGCGATCACGCGCACGGTGCGGTCGTCGCGCGCTTTGCAGCTGATTACCGTCTGGTAATCGATGGCGCAGGGCAGCACAAAGCCGTCGTTGTAATCGGTATGTTCGCCAATCAGGTTGACGCGGCCCGGGGCCTGGATGGTGTGGGTGGCAGGGTAGCCGAATGTCTCAGCAAACAGAGCATCTGTTGTCTCTTTCAGGCTCATTGTTATTCTCCGGATTCGCGAAAATGGATATCACTGACCGCGCGCAGGCGTTCGGCCGCTTGTTCTGCCGTGAGATCGCGCTGGGTTTCGCCGAGCATCTCGTAGCCGACCATAAATTTACGCACCGTGGCGGAGCGCAGCAGCGGCGGGTAGAAGTGCGCATGCAGCTGCCAGTGGGCGTTATCTTCGCCATTAAACGGCGCGCCGTGCCAGCCCATTGAGTAGGGGAATGAGCACTGGAACAGGTTGTCGTAGCGGCTGGTCAGTTTTTTCAGTGCCAGCGCAAGATCGCTGCGCTGCGCGTCGGTTAACTCGGTAATGCGCTGTACGGCGGCTTTTGGCAGCAGCAGCGTTTCAAACGGCCAGGCGGCCCAGTAGGGCACCACCGCCAGCCAGTGCTCGGTTTCAACCACCGTGCGGCTGCCATCTTTCAGCTCGCGCTGCACATAATCGAGCAGCATCGGCGAGTGGTGTTCGGCAAAGTAGGCTTTCTGCAGGCGATCTTCGCGCTCGGCCTCATTCGGCAGGAAGCTGTTGGCCCAAACTTGCCCGTGCGGATGCGGGTTGGAGCAGCCCATCGCCGCGCCTTTGTTCTCAAACACCTGGATCCACGGGTAGGTTTTCCCCAGCTCAGCGATCTGCTGCTGCCAGGTTTTTACCACCTCTTCCAGTGCCGCCACGCTCAGCTCCGGCAGCGTTTTGCTGTGATCCGGCGAGAAGCAGATAACCCGGCTGGTGCCGCGCGCGCTCTGGCTGCGCATCAGCGGGTCGTTACTCTCTGGCGCATCCGGCGTGTCGGTCATCAGCGCCGCAAAGTCGTTGGTAAAGACATAGGTGCTGGTGTAGTCGGGGTTTTTATCCCCGGTGACACGGGTATTGCCCGGACAGAGGAAACAGTCCGGATCGTGCGCAGGCAGCGTCTGTTTAGACGGCGTCTCCTGCGCCCCTTGCCAGGGGCGTTTCGCACGGTGCGGAGAGACCAGAATCCACTGATCCGTCAGCGGATTGTAGCGGCGATGCGGGTGATCGACCGGGTTAAATTGCGACATTACCACTCCTGTTAATCGGGATAGCCCTGCGGATGGCGTGACTGCCAGCGCCAGGTATCTTCTGCCATTTCATCAAGGGTGCGTGTTACGCGCCAGTTCAGCTCTTTATCGGCTTTGGTAGCATCCGCCCAGTAAGCCGGGAGATCGCCGTCGCGACGCGGCGCGAAGTGCCAGGCAATCGGTTTGCCGCAGGCTTTGCTGAAGGCGTTAATCACATCAAGCACGCTGCTGCCGACGCCAGCGCCGAGGTTATAAATATGCACGCCCGGTTTGCCTGCCAACTGCTGCATGGCGGCAACGTGACCGTCGGCCAGATCCATCACGTGGATATAGTCGCGCACGCCGGTGCCATCTTCTGTCGGGTAGTCATTGCCGAACACCGCCAGCGATTCGCGGCGGCCCACCGCCACTTGCGCGATATAGGGCATCAGGTTGTTTGGAATCCCCTGCGGATCTTCACCCATCTCACCTGACGGATGCGCGCCTACCGGGTTGAAGTAGCGCAGCAGCGCGATGCTCCACTCTGGCTGCGCTTTCTGCAGGTCGGTGAGGATCTGCTCAACCATCAGTTTGCTTTTGCCATACGGGCTTTGCGGGGTGCCGGTCGGGAAGCTTTCGGCATAAGGGATTTTCGGCTGGTCGCCATAAACGGTTGCCGAGGAGCTAAAGATAAAATTCTTCACGTTGGCGGCGCGCATAGCATTAATCAGGCGCAGCGTGCCGTTAACGTTGTTGTCGTAATACTCCAGCGGCTTGGCAACGGATTCGCCGACGGCCTTCAGCCCGGCAAAGTGGATCACCGCTTCGATGGCGTGGTCGTGCAGGATCTCGGCCAGCAGCGCCTCATCGCGAATATCGCCCTCAACGAAGAGCGCCCGTTTACCGCCAAAGCGCTCAATCTGGTTAAGCACGCTGCGCTTACTGTTGCAGAGGTTGTCGAGGATGATAACGTCATGACCGTTTTGCAGCAGTTGCACGCAGGTGTGGCTTCCTATGTAACCGCTACCACCAGTAACCAGAACTCGCATATTTGACTCCATCAAGCATTTGATATGAATTAACCTTAGCATAACAGAGCGGTAAAAAGTGTGACATGGGATAAAATAGTGGAATCGTTTACACTGATTTTTCAACCGCCCGCAATGCCGCATCAACGCCGGGACAGCCGCGTATTTACCGGGCTGCGCCGACGAGTGTGATTAGTCTGAAAATGACGTCACTGCGCTGCAGCGACGCAGGGAAAGTCAGCGAAAGCTGGCCAGCGCCCCGTGGAGGTTATAGGTCATCAGGGAGAGCCAGGCAATCAGCCCAAAGTACAAAAGGGTATATTCCAGACGTTTGCCAGGGTTGAGTGCGGTTAAATTGGGCGTTTCTTTGCGCCGGGTCCAGATTTGCGAAGCCGCCAGCAGGCAGACAATCAGCAACAGCGGGCTGGGGTGCAGGTAAAAGAAACCGAGCAGCAGCGGGATGCCGAGATACCAAATCTTGCGCGAAATGGCGACGGTAATGCGCCCGCCATCCAGCGGCGGAACCGGGATCAGGTTAAAGAGGTTGAGGAAAAAGCCGGCATAAGCCACCGCCATCAACATCGAACTGTCGAAGTACTCCGCCAGATAGTAGCAGCCCAGCGCGGCAAGCGAGCCGAGCAGGGGGCCAGCGATACCGACCCAGGCCTCCGTTTCCGCATCCGGAAACTCCTCTTTCAGCGCCACCCACGCACCGACAAAAGGGATAAACATCGGCAGACCCACCGGCAAGTTACGCTGGCGAGCCGCAAGATAGTGACCCAGCTCATGGCAAAAGAGCAGCACCACGAAGCCGGTGGCGTAGGGCCAACCGAAGGCCAGCGCATAGGTTGCCACCGACAGCAGCATTGTCCCCCCGGAAAGCAGCAGCTTGCCGAGGGTTGCGCCTTTAAACAGCAAAAACAACAGCTTCATGCTTATTCGACAATTTTAGATTTGTCGTCTTTTTTGCGAAACAGCAGCTTTTTGATGCCCATGCCTGCACCCGCCAGCGCAATCAGCGCCAGTTTCCAGAACTTCAGCAGCGTCACGCCGATAATTGCCAGCAGACCCAGTTTTTTCGCCGCCAGGCCGCCAATCAGCGCTGCCAGGCCATACTCGGCGATCTTGTCAGTCGAGGCGTTGAAGTCGCTGTACTTTTTGCCGTCGTTAAAGGTCACAGCGTTAAGCAGGTTTTTCGCCAGCGGCTTCTCCTGCTCCACGGTGCCGCGATCGGTCACCAGGTTGAGCGAGAGATACCCTTCACGGCCGAGCAGGTAGGTGTTGTAGTTCACCCCTTGCTCTTTCAGCGGAACGTTACTGCCGATATCGCGAATCGCAGCAGACCAGATCAGGCGATGCGTTGCGGCGTCATAGCTTGGCTTCTCTACCCAGCCGACCACTTCGATGGGCGGAATGCCTTTCTCGCTGCGCATCTTGTTGCCTTCCTTGGTCCCCTCCTGCAGATTGCTCAGCAGTTCGGCTGCGTCCCAGTCTTTGGCATCGTCATCTTTGATATAACCCGCATCGTCATACTCAATGGAGACGAACCCGGAGATGGCATCATTGAACACCAGCCCGTAAAAGGCGCTCTCATCGACGTAGTTACCCAGCTCGCGCATAAATTCCGCTGCCTGCCGCGGCGGGATATAGGTAAAACCTTCCGGGAGATTCAGCACCGCCTGGTTACCCAGCGTGACTTTATGCGGGCCAGACACGCTGACGCGCTGCATGTTTTCTACGGCCTGGTTAATTTTTGCTTCGTTCGCGGAAGCCGCGTCCGGTGCCGTCTCTTCGGCAAAACTCAGCGTGCTGAAACCAAAGCAGAGCGCCGCGACCAGCGTAAGGGCGCGGGGGAGGGAGAGATATTGAGTCATAAAGGTCCCGTTTATATTGACCCGTCGTCCGTCGGCGGGCTTTTTTCTTGCCATAACAAAAACTGGCCGCCGATAACGGGGGCGTCATCAGCAAGCCAGTAAACGATCATTATTTTTTTTACGCGAAAACGCGCGAGCGTTATTACAGCACACAGCCAGGAGGCGAAGCAGCCCCCCAATTATTGTGGTGTTAAGGCGTAGCGGTAGCCCTCGCCGTCGGCAATAAACGCCAGCTGGTGGGTAATGCAGGCGGGCGCGTCGGTGGCGTGGTGAGAGACAAACAGCAACTGGGTTTCCCCTTCACCGATCAGCACATCGATAAAGCGGCGCACCAGCTGGCGGTTAAGCGGATCCAGCCCCTGCAATGGCTCATCGAGGATCAGCAGCGTCGGGTGTTTAACCAGCGCGCGGACAATCAGCGCCAGCCGCTGCTGCCCCCAGGAGAGGCTGTGAAACGGCGCGTCGGCGGTACGGGCATCAAAGCCGAGAATATCGAGCCACTGCTGCGCCAGCTTATGCTGCTTATCGGAGACCGCCTGGTAAATGCCAATCGAGTCGAAATAGCCGGAGAGGATCACATTGCGCACCGTGGTGCTGACGCGGTAATCGAGATGCAGGCTGCTGCTGACATAGCCAATATGTTTTTTGATATCCCAGATGGTCTCGCCGCTGCCGCGACGGCGGCCAAACAGGGTTAAATCGTTGCTGTAGCCCTGCGGATGATCGCCGGTAATCAGGCTCAGCAGCGTCGATTTCCCCGCGCCGTTCGGGCCGGTGATCTGCCAGTGCTCGCCCGGATTCACCTGCCAGCAGAGGTGATTAATGATTGGGCGGTCATCATAGGAGACCACGCCGTCGTTAAGCACTATCAGCGCTGCGGTGGGATCGAGCGTTGCGCGGGCGGGGGCCGCGTCCGGCTCCGGCAGCGCCATACCGGACAGCTGTTCGCTATGCGCCAGTTGGGCGATCAGCGCCTGCTGAAGCAGGGCCTCTTTCTCACCGGTCTCCGTCAGGGCGCAATCCACCAGCACGCCCGCATGCTGCACAAACGCCGGGATCTCATCGAAGCGGTTGAGCACCAGCACCAGCGTGTAGCCATCGGCATTCAGACGGGCGAGCAACTCGGCGAGCTGCTGGCGGGAGTCCACATCCAGCCCGTCAAAGGGTTCATCAAGAATAAGCAGCTCCGGCTGCGCCATCAGCGCCTGGCAGAGCAGGGTTTTGCGAGTCTCGCCGGTGGAGAGGTATTTAAAGCGCCGCTCAAGCAGATGGGTAATGCCAAACTGCGCCGCCAGCGCCGCGCAGCGCGACGGGTCTTTAACCTCATCCTGGATAATATCGGCGGTGGTGCGTCCGGTATCCTCTTCGCCCGGCGAGAGCATATCGGTGTTATTACGCTGCCACTCTTCGCTGACCAGCTTTTGCAGCTGTTCAAAGGAGAGGCGGGTAAGGCGGGTGAAGTGGCACTGGCGCTCGCCGTTAAGCAGCGTCAGCTCACCCGCCAGCGCGCGAGCCAGCGCTGATTTGCCGCTGCCATTGGCACCGACAAAGGCCCAGCTCTCTCCGGCCTGCAGGCGGAGATCTTCAAGATGCAGCGTGCGGGTATCGCTAAGACGAAACGTACCTTGCGAAATTTGCAATGACGACATGATGTATCCCAAGTTTTGCAGCACAGAAACTCAGGGATACGTGCAATGGCGCGGCTTGTCAATGCTCTCAGCACAACGTGGCGAGAATCACCCGATCGGCATTAAAATATGCCGTCACCTGCTGCTGTTCCTGCATATCCTCCACCTGCGCATTTGGCACCGTAGCGCAAAGCATCTGGCCATCCGGCAGGGCGATTAGCACTTCACTCTGCACCTCGCCCTGCTCAATATGGGTAATCGCGCCGGTTATCTGGTTATCCGCCTGCGCTGCCAGCTGCGCATCGCAGGTCAGGCTGACCCACGGCGCTTTTAGCAGCACCAGCACCTCTTTGCCCGTCTCCAGCCCTAAACGTTCAGCGCTTTGCGCCGTGACCGCCGCCTTAAGGCGGGTTTGCCCATCAGCCAGCAACACCTCGACATGCTGCTGCACCTGCTGGTGGTCGCGGGCGGTAATGGTGCCGAACCACTGGTTACGGGCGCTGGTTTGCAGGGAGAAGCGTGAAATTGCCGCCAGCAGGCTGTCGAGCGGCAGGGCGTCGTCATCGCTCAGCACATCAAAGGCTTTTTGCTGGATCTGCCCCAGCAGATCGTAGAGCTGAATCAGACGCTGCCCGTAGCGGGTGACCACCGCGCCGCCGCCGCCTTTACCGCCGGTGGCGCGCTCAACCAGCGTCTGCTCGCTGAGCTGGTTCATCTCATTGATGGCGTCCCACGCGCTTTTGTAGCTGATCCCGGCGTTCTTCGCGCCCTGGCTGATGGAGCCGGTTTGCTCAATCTGCTTAAGCAGAGCGATGCGCCGCGGGTCGGCGAAGAGGCGCTGCTGGAGTTTAAGAGTAAGGAGAATTTCAGCCTGCATGACGCACTTCCCTCGCAAAAGGGCTATTGTGAAGGAAAAGCGCCGACGCGCCTAGTGCCAGGCAATCGCACAAAAGGCGAGTGTTTTACACAATGTTCAGGCTAGAATGCCGCATTCCCACTTTCTGGAGACGACCATGTTAGAGCTGTTGAAAAGCCTGGTTTTTGCCGTGATTATGGTGCCGGTGGTTATGGCGATTATCCTCGGCCTGATTTATGGCCTGGGTGAAGTGTTTAACGTCTTTTCCGCCGTTGGACACCGCGAAAAGCGCCGCGATACCACCACCCCATCGCGCTAATCCCTTCCCAAACGCCCACTTTGTGGGCGTTTCGCTCTCTGCCATTCAAGATCTTTTCCCTTTCTGCCGATATAGTTAGGTAGGTTTTAATTATTGATGGGTATTTCCGGCCCGCTACCATTCTCTGATACTATCGTTATGTTTTTTTTTATATAACGATAATGAGAGGAGTAAAAAATGGCACACACAGGGCGACGTCTGCTGGTTGGCGCAGCATTAACACTTGTCGTAGCAGGGCAGGCCGTGGCGCAAGAGGGTAAAATTACCGTCTTTGCCGCCGCCTCGCTGACCAACGCGATGCAGGATATTGCCGCCGCGTACAAAAAAGAGAAGCAGGTTGAGGTGGTCTCCTCATTCGCCTCCTCTTCTACACTTGCCCGCCAGATTGAAGCGGGCGCGCCAGCGGATCTCTTTATCTCGGCCGATCAGAAGTGGATGGATTACGCGGTCGAGAAAAAAGCGGTGGATAGTGCGAGCCGTGAAACCCTGCTCGGCAATAGCCTGGTGGTGGTTGCGCCGAAAAGCAGCGCGCAGGGCGAGATCAAGATTGATGCGAAAACCGACTGGAACAGCCTGCTGAAAGGCGGCCGTCTGGCGGTGGGCGATCCGGATCATGTTCCGGCCGGTATCTACGCCAAAGAGGCGTTGCAAAAACTGGGCGCCTGGGAAACCCTCTCGCCGAAACTGGCACCTGCGGAGGATGTTCGCGGCGCGCTGGCGCTGGTGGAGCGCAGCGAAGCGCCGTTAGGCATTGTCTACGGCTCTGACGCGGTGGCCAGCAAAGGGGTGAAAGTGGTGGGTACCTTCCCGGAAGCGTCGCACAAAAAAGTGGAATACCCGCTGGCGATTATCGATGGCCATAAAAACGCAACCGTGAGCGCGTTTTATGACTATCTGAAAGGCCCGCAGGCTTCTGAAATCTTTAAACGTTACGGATTTACAACGCACGAATGATATTGACCGATCCTGAATGGCAGGCTGTTCTGCTGAGCCTTAAAGTCTCTTCCCTGGCGGTACTACTTAGTTTGCCTTTTGGGATCTTCTTTGCCTGGCTGCTGGTGCGCCGCACCTTTCCGGGCAAAGCGCTGCTCGACAGCGTGCTGCATCTGCCGCTGGTGCTGCCGCCGGTGGTGGTGGGTTACCTGCTGCTGATCGCCATGGGCCGCCGTGGAGTCGTCGGTCAGTGGCTCTATGACTGGTTTGGCATCACTTTCGCCTTTAGCTGGCGCGGTGCGGTATTAGCCGCTGCGGTGATGTCATTCCCGCTGATGGTGCGCGCCATTCGCCTCGCGCTGGAGAGCGTTGATACCAAACTGGAACAGGCCGCCCGCACACTGGGGGCTGGTCGCTGGCGCGTCTTTTTCACCATTACCTTACCCCTCACCCTGCCGGGGATTATTGTCGGCACGGTGCTGGCCTTTGCCCGCTCTCTCGGCGAGTTTGGTGCCACCATTACTTTCGTCTCCAATATTCCAGGCGAAACCCGCACCATTCCCTCTGCCATGTACACCTTAATTCAGACGCCGGGGGGCGAAAGCGCCGCCGCGCGCCTGTGCATTATTTCGATTATTCTGGCGCTGATCTCCCTGCTGATTTCAGAGTGGCTGGCGCGCGTGAGCCGCGAACGGACGGGGAGATAACCGATGCTGGAGCTCAATTTCACCCAGACGCTGGGCACCCATCGCTTGCGTATCGCCGAAACGCTACCCGCCAGCGGCATCACCGCGATTTTTGGCGTCTCGGGCGCGGGGAAAACTTCACTGATTAACGCCATTGGCGGCCTGACGCAGCCGCAAGAGGGGCGCATCGTGCTTAACGATCGCGTGCTGTTCGATACCGAACGCAAGGTGTGTCTGCCGCCCGAAAAGCGCCGCGTCGGCTATGTCTTTCAGGATGCGCGCCTCTTTCCGCACTACAGCGTGCGCGGCAATCTGCGCTACGGCATGGCGAAATCGATGGCCGCGCAGTTTGACAAACTGGTGTCGCTGCTCGGTATTGAGCCGCTGCTCGACCGGCTGCCCGGTGGCCTCTCCGGCGGTGAAAAGCAGCGCGTGGCGATTGGCCGCGCGTTATTGACCGCGCCAGAACTGATGCTGCTGGATGAGCCGCTGGCGTCGCTGGATATTCCGCGCAAGCGCGAACTGCTGCCCTACCTGCAACGACTGGCGCAGGAGATCAATATCCCGATGCTTTATGTCAGCCACTCGCTGGATGAGATCCTGCATCTGGCAGATAAAGTGATGGTGCTGGAAGCGGGCGAAGTGAAAGCCTTTGGCAGCCTCGAAGATGTGTGGGGCAGCAGCGTAATGAACCCGTGGCTGCCGCCGGAGCAGCAGAGCAGCGTGCTGAGAGTGCTGGTGCTGGAACACCATCCGCACTATGCGATGACCGCGCTGGCGCTGGGCGATCAGCATATCTGGGTCAATAAGATCGACCGGCCGCTGAAAAGCGCGCTGCGTATCCGCATTCAGGCCACCGATGTATCGCTGGTGCTCCAGCCGCCGATGAACACCAGCATCCGTAATATTCTGCGCGCCAAAATCGTGCAGTGTTTCGATGTCGACGGGCAGGTGGAAGTGCAACTGGATGTCGGTGGCAGAACCCTGTGGGCGCGCATCAGCCCCTGGGCGCGGGATGAACTCAGTATCAAACCCGGCCAGTGGCTCTATGCGCAAATCAAAAGCGTGTCGATTACCGCCTGATAGCCAGAAAACGGGCGTTGCGCCCGTTTCATCTCCCCATTTTTTTTATTACATAATCTTCTGATTTCCACACAGGAAATGCCTTATGGCACAATTGGCGCTCGAGCGTAGCGGGAGGAAGAGCTATTGCCAGACGGAAGATATGACCATTTCAAAGGAGAAGGGGCGATGGCAGAGGATATTGTTATTTTCAATACCAATACATGGGTTGCTGAAGTTATATATTACGTCGTGTCATTGCTGGTGCTTTTCGTCCTGCTGATTGGAAAAGTATTTGTAGATACAAGAAATTCGCAGTTTCTCCATATCTTTTACACCCTGTTCGTTTTTGGCATCGCTGCCATACAGTTTTGCCTTGCAGTGCATGGCACTTCGTTCCTTAAAGGCTTTCTGCATATCAATTACGATATCGACTATTCTGAGCCCATTCGCTTCGGCGCTTTCGGGTTTGCACTACTCTCCTATATTGCAGCACCATCAGGTCGATATCGTTAAGCCATACAAAGGCGAGGCCTGGTGCCTCGCCTTGCTAAATCAAAAGCGTGTCGATCACCGCCTGATTAGAGCAGCTCTTTATCAATAAATTGCGCGATGCTATCGACGGTGTTATCGCCAATCACCACATTGGCATGGGCTTTCACCGCGTCGTCGGCGTTGCCCATCGCCACACCGGTGCCTGCGGCCTGTAGCATACTGATATCGTTATAGTTATCGCCAAAGGCTACCACATCCTGCATTGATAAGCCCTGCGCGGCGACCCATTCGGCCAGCCGTTTGCCTTTGCTGTTACCGGCGCGGGCGATATCCACCTGATCGTGCCATGACCATTCGCACTCCAGCCCTAACGTCTGCTCAACATGGTGAGCAAAGTTCTTCAGCTTGCCGGTATCTTCATCGGTGAGAGCAAATTTCCAGATTGCCTCCACCTCTGCGGCCGCAGCGCGCAGGGAGTCAACCTGTTGAAACACCGGGCGCTGCTCAGGCGGCAGCGCTTCGGCCCACGCCGTGGTGCGCAGCACATGGCCGGTCGGCTTTTCATACAGCATGGCGTTATCGACATACATCAGGCCATGCACCTGGTACTCTTCCAGCAGGGCGATCAGTTGTTGCGCCTGATTGACCGGTAGCGGATCGGCGGCGAGCACCTTTTTTGCATGATAATCATACAAATAGGTGCCATTACAACAAATTGCAGGTGTATCCAGCGCCAGTGCCTGATAAAAAGGGTGGATAGCGACATGGTGCCGACCGGTCACGATAATGGGCAGATGCCCGGCGGCTTTTGCGCGTGCTAACGCTTCAAGGGAAGAGGGCAGAAGCGTCTTCTTCGGGGTTAAAAGCGTACCGTCTAAATCAAGTGCTATTACGCGCGAGGTCATATCGTTTCCCGTAGTTGAGGGTGAAATTTCGTGTCCGGGGATGGTACACCCCGTCGCCGCATGCGCAAAATCTGAGGGCGAAATTCAGCATCACGCCGCAAAAACGGCTATCCTGGTTACTTAACGCAGAGAAGAATTAGAGGAAAGGAGTGTTCATGAAACAGACCGTTTATACCGCCAGCCCCGAAAGTCAGCAGATCCACGTCTGGCGTTTGAATTCCGAAGGCAGCCTGACGCTGGTGCAGGTTGTCGATGTGCCAGGCCAGGTGCAGCCGATGGTTGTCAGCCCGGATAAACGTTACCTCTACGTTGGCGTTCGCCCTGAATTTCGCGTTCTTGCGTACCGTATCTCCCCGGAGGATGGCGCCCTGAGCTACGCCGCAGAAGCGCCGCTCTCCGGTAGCCCAACCCATATCTCCACCGATCATAGCGGTCGTTTCCTGTTTAGCGCCTCCTACAATGCGGGCAGCGTCAGCGTGGTGCGCCTTAATGATGGCATTCCGGGCGAGACCGTCCATCTTGCAGAGGGGCTGGAAGGGTGCCACTCGGCCAATATTTCCCCGGACAACCGCACGCTGTTTGTCCCGGCTCTGAAGCAGGATCGCATCTGTCTCTTTACCCTCGGTGAAACGGGCGCGCTGACCGCGCAGGAGCCGTCGGAAGTGACCACCGTCGAGGGCGCAGGCCCGCGCCATATGGCCTTCCATCCGAATAAGCGTTTTGCCTACTGCGTTAACGAACTCAACAGCAGCGTCGATGTCTGGCAGCTTAGCGATCCGCATGGCAAAACCGAGTGCGTGCAGACCGTGGATATGATGCCGCCGGAGTTCAGTGATACCCGCTGGGCTGCGGATATCCATATCACGCCGGATGGCCGTCATCTCTATGCCTGCGACCGAACCTCCAGCACCCTGACCATCTTCAGCGTGTCGGAAGATGGCAGCGTCATCGCCGTTGAAGGTTTCCAGCCGACCGAAACCCAGCCGCGCGGCTTCAATATCGATAACAGCGGCAAATACCTGATTGCCGCCGGGCAGAAATCCCATCATATCGCGCTGTATGAGATCGGCGGCGCGCAGGGCCTGCTGACTGAAAAAGCGCGTTACGCCGTGGGACAGGGCCCGATGTGGGTAGTCATTAACGCCCTGTAATAACCGGGATCCCATTTCCGGGCATAAAAAAACCTCGCCGCGGCGAGGTTTTTTGTTTTGAGCGTTGAATTACTTCTTCGGCTCAGCAACCACTTTGCTGCCGAGGCCGCGGTTGTTGAACTCCCAGAATCGGTTGAACTTCGCATCGTTCAAATCGCGCTGGATGTTGCCTTTATCATCCGCAGTGCCGGTGTTGCCCGCATAGGCGCGGCCTGATACGGCGGCATCGCCCCACGGTTTCGCCACGTTAAAGCCTTCGTTAATCACGCTATCGCGGATCACGGCCTGGCCGTTGGTGCTGCTGTCGATATCCAGCGAGCGGCCCAGCTGCGCGACACCGTTTCCGGCGGCGGTAAAGCGGCTGTTGACGGCGAGGAAGCCGTAATAGAGGTTCGACAGGGTTGACGGAGCGAAGACATAACCTGCCTGCTGAGTACGCGAGTTGACCACGCGGAAGTCGGTGTTATCAAATACCACCGCGCCGCGCCCGGAGACGATATCCACATCGCCTTCGAGGTAGCTGTTGGTCACCAGCGTGCGGGTCTGGCGATCGCTGCGCAGAGTGTTATCCACGCCGCTGTTGGTCACAAAGAAGGTGTTCTGGCGACCGAGAATATTGACGTTGTTGATCTGCACTTTATCGCCATCGCTGCGCAGCGCCACCGCCTGGTGGTTGCCGGCATCGACGCTGTCGCCGAGCGTGTTCTGAATGGTCAGGTTCTGCAGTTGCAGGCCGTTGTTCTGCGACCAGACAACGGCGGAGCACATCACGCCGACGGTCGCCGCGCGGCTGCGCTGGCAGGCATCAAACATATACCACGCTGGTTTGCCCGGCATATATTTGCCCGATGGGTTGACCAGACGACGCCAGCTGGTCGGATCCATTTCAGAATCGATCGCCTGGCCGATCTTCACATCCGCCGCTTTCTCACCGGTACCGTAAATGGTCACGCTGCCCGAAGCCGCAGGCACATAGACGGTGCCTTCATATTCACCCGGCATCACCGCAATGTACTGGCGGTCGCTGGCGTGTTTATTGATGGCAGCGTCAACCGCAGCCTGAATGGTGGTGTGGGTCACACCCGCCGTACCGGCCGGTCCAACCACGAAATCTGCTTTTTCCGGCACGCGGATCGCGTAAGGTTTCCACGCGGCGCTGTTGGCGGCCAGCGGGGTGAAGTAGCGATCGGCGGTGAAGTTTTTCGCTTCATCAACGCTTAGGATCGGGCGCGAGGAGGTGCCTGGCGCAGTTTGTTCAGAGGGACGCTCAGAGGGCGGCGTCGAGCTACAGGCGGTCAGTGTCACGCCAAAAGCGAGCGCCAGCGCCAGACGGGAAACCGATGATGTGTTCAAGGGGTGCTCCAGACTATGCAAGTTAAAGGGGATAGCGTAATGCCTGCTTTTTTATACTAAGTTGAGCGAAACGGGAAGCCGATTTGTTAAATCGGCTGTAAATCCCTGGCTTTTAGCTGAAAAGGGCGGTGAGAGTGGCGCTGCCGAGGGTGTGAAAATGGACATTAAAGCCGACCATTGCCCCGCTGGCGTTCTCGTCGACATCCAGTTTCTCCACGTCCAGCGCGTGAACGGTGAAGATATAGCGGTGAGTTTCGCCTTTCGGCGGTGCCGCGCCGCCATACCCGGCGCTGCCGAAGTCGGTGCGCGTCTGCACGCTTCCTTCAGGCAATGCAGCACTGCCGGAACCGGCACCCTGCGGTAGTACACGAGTCTCTGTCGGCAGGTTCGCCACAATCCAGTGCCACCAGCCGGAGCCGGTGGGGGCGTCAGGATCATAGCAGGTGACAACAAAGCTTTTGGTGCCCGCAGGCACCTCATCCCATGTCAGATGGGGCGAAATATTATCGCCCTCATAGCCCATGCCGTTAAACACGTGACGCAGCGGCAGCTTCTCGCCGTCACGAAAATTATGGCTGAGTAACTTCATATGGCCTCCTTGCTTAGCGGTGCAGCAGTTTCAGTAGCTCTTCGGCGGTTGCCGCAGAGGAGGCCGGGTTCTGGCCAGTGACCAGATGGCCGTCGGTCACCACATAGACGCCCCAGTCATCGGTGCGCTCGAACTGCCCGCCTGCCTGTTTCAGTGAATCTTCCACTAAGAACGGCACCACTTTCGTCAGGCCAACCGCCTCTTCTTCGCTGTTGGTAAAACCGGTGACGCGTTTACCCTGCACCAGCGGCGTGCCGTCCGGTTTTTTCACATGGCGCAGCACGCCCGGTGCGTGGCAGACCGCCGCGACCGGTTTCCCCTCGGCCCAATATTTTTCAATCAGATCGATGGAGATCGGGTGCTCAGCCAGATCCCACAGCGGGCCGTGGCCGCCCGGGAAAAAGACCGCGTCATAATCGCTGATGTTGATGCTGCTCAGGGGCAGGGTATTTGCCAGCGCCTGCTGCGCTTTTTCATCTTTACGGAAACGCTCGGTGTCCTGCGTCTGCGCATCCGGCGCATCGCTGGTCGGGTCGAGCGGCGGCTGTCCCCCCGCCGGAGAGGCGAGCACCACCTCTACGCCTGCATCCTGAAAGATATACCAGGGTGCGGCAAACTCTTCGAGCCAGAAACCGGTTTTCTTGCCGGTGTCGCCCAGGGTGTCATGCGAGGTCAGAACCATCAGAATTGCCATATATCCTCCATTTTTCAGGTCAGTAACCCAAAAGTGTAGTGCATCTTTTACGCCTCGTCGGTGAAGAGGTCCGCACGCAGCACGGCGGCATTCACTGCCTGCGTCAGGCGCGACAGCTGCTCCGGGGTGATGATATAGGGCGGCATCAGATAGATCAGGCGACCAAACGGGCGGATCCAGACGCCCTGCTCAACAAAGAAGCGCTGCAACGCCGCCATATTCACCGTCGAGCGCGTTTCCACCACGCCAATCGCCCCGAGTACGCGTACATCCGCGACGCTTGCGGCCTGCGCGGCGGGAGCCAGCTCCGCCTTCAGCTGCGCTTCGATAGCGGCGACCTGCCTCTGCCACTCGCCGCGCTGCAAAATCTCCAGGCTGGCGTTTGCCGCCGCGCAGGCCAGCGGGTTGCCCATAAAGGTTGGACCATGCATAAAGCAGCCCGCCTCGCCGTTGCTGATGGTCTCAGCCACCACGCGGGTGGTCAGCGTGGCCGAGAGGGTCATAGTCCCGCCGGTCAGCGCTTTGCCAAGGCAGAGAATATCCGGCGTGATACCCGCATGCTCACAGGCGAAGAGTTTACCGGTGCGGCCAAAGCCGGTGGCGATCTCATCGGCGATCAGCAGGATCCCTTCGCGATCGCACATCTTACGGATGCGCTTCAGCCACTCGGGATGATAAATGCGCATGCCGCCCGCGCCCTGCACAATCGGCTCCAGAATAACGGCGGCGATCTCATGGCGATGGGCCGCCAGCGTGCGGGCAAACGCCACCATATCATGCTCATCCCATTCACCATCAAAACGGCTCTGCGGCGCAGGTGCGAAGAGGTTTTCCGGCAGATAACCCTTCCACAAACTGTGCATCGAGTTGTCGGGATCGCACACCGACATCGCACCGAACGTGTCGCCATGGTAGCCGTTACGGAAGGTGAGGAAGCGCTGCCGCGATTCGCCCTTCGCCTGCCAGTATTGCAGCGCCATCTTCATCGCCACTTCTACCGCCACCGAACCGGAGTCGGCGAGAAACACGCACTCCAGCGCCTCGGGCGTCATCGCCACCAGTTTGCGGCACAGCGCCACGGCGGGCGCATGGGTAATGCCGCCAAACATCACGTGAGAGACGGCATCGATCTGCGTTTTCATCGCCGCGTTCAGCGCCGGATGGCCGTAACCGTGGATCGCCGCCCACCAGGATGACATGCCGTCCACCAGCCGTTCGCCGCTGGCGAGATGCAGCTCGCAGCCCTGCGCGGAGGCGACCGGGTAGACGGGGAGGGGGGCGGTCATAGAGGTGTAGGGGTGCCAGATATGGCTGCGATCAAAAGCTAAATCGTCCTGGGTCATAATCGACTTGTAAACCAAATTAAAAAGTTTTAGGTTTACGAGTCTACACCGAATAACGATTTAATCACACTTTTGGAGAGGCCAGATGGCTCACCACACACGCTGGACACTGTCGCAAGTTACTGCTTTATTTGAAAAACCACTGCTGGATCTGCTTTTTGAGGCGCAGCAAATCCACCGCCAGCATTTTGACCCGCGCCAGGTGCAGGTCAGCACGCTGCTGTCGATCAAAACCGGCGCCTGCCCGGAAGATTGCAAATATTGCCCGCAAAGCGCGCGCTACAAAACGGGCCTCGAGTCGGAGCGTTTGATGGAGGTGGAGCAAGTGCTGGAGTCGGCGCGCAAAGCGAAGCTCGCCGGTTCAACGCGCTTCTGCATGGGCGCGGCGTGGAAAAACCCGAACGATCGCGATATGCCCTACCTGGAGCAGATGGTGGAAGGGGTGAAAGCGATGGGGCTGGAAGCCTGCATGACCCTCGGCACCCTCAATGAGAGCCAGGCGCAGCGTCTGGCCCACGCCGGGCTTGATTACTACAACCACAACCTCGACACCTCGCCGGAGTTTTACGGCAACATCATCACCACCCGCACCTATCAGGAGCGTCTCGACACGCTGGATAAAGTGCGCGATGCCGGGATCAAAGTCTGCTCCGGCGGCATTGTCGGGCTGGGTGAAACCGTCACCGATCGCGCCGGGCTGCTGATGCAACTCGCCAATCTGCCGACGCCGCCAGAAAGCGTGCCGATCAACATGCTGGTGAAGGTGAAAGGCACGCCGCTGGCGGATAACGACGATGTCGACGCCTTTGATTTTATTCGCACCATCGCCGTGGCGCGCATCATGATGCCCACCTCCTATGTCCGCCTCTCGGCCGGGCGCGAGCAGATGAACGAGCAGACCCAGGCGATGTGCTTTATGGCGGGTGCCAACTCCATCTTTTACGGCTGCAAACTGCTGACCACGCCAAACCCGGAAGAGGATAAAGATCTGCTCCTGTTCCAGAAGCTGGGGCTGAACCCGCAGCAGACCCAGGTGCTGAATGGCGATAACGAACAGCAGCAGGAGATTGAGCAGCAACTGCTTCACGCCGACACGGAGCACTATTACAACGCGGCGACCCTATGAGCTGGCAGCAGCGAATCGAAGCCGCGCTCAGCGAACGCCGCTCGGCAGATGCCCTGCGCCGTCGTATCACCGTAGAGCAGGGTGCCGGACGCTGGTTAACCCTCGACGGCGAGCATTTTTGCAACTTCGCCAGTAATGACTACCTCGGTTTAAGCCAGCATCCGCAGGTGATTGCCGCCTGGCAGCAGGGCGCCGCGCAGTATGGCGTCGGCAGCGGCGGTTCGGGCCATGTTGTTGGCCATACGGCTGCGCATCATCAACTTGAGCGCGAACTGGCGCAGTGGCTCGGTTACGACCGCGCGCTGCTCTTTATCTCCGGTTTTGCCGCCAACCAGGCCACCATCGCGGCGCTCACCGGCAAAGAGGATCGCATTGTTGCCGATAAGCTGAGCCACGCCTCGCTGGTGGAAGCGGCTGCCCTCAGCCCGGCACAGCTGCGCCGTTTTGCCCATAACGATGTCGCCCAGTTGGCGAGCCTGTTGAGCAAACCGCTCAGCGGACAGCAGCTGGTGGTCACTGAAGGCATTTTTAGCATGGATGGCGACAGCGCACCGCTGGCGGCGATTGCCGATGCCGCGCATCACGCAAATGCATGGCTGATGGTGGATGATGCCCACGGCATCGGCGTGCTCGGCGAGCAGGGGCGCGGCAGTTGCCATTTGCAGGAGGTGAAGCCCGACATTCTGGTGGTCACCTTCGGCAAAGGTTTTGGCGTCAGCGGCGCGGCGGTACTTTGCAGCGAAGCGGTTGCCGATTACCTGGTGCAGTTCGCCCGCCATCTCATCTACAGCACTGCGATGCCCCCCGCGCAGGCGGTGGCGCTCAGCGCCGCGCTCGATGTGATCCGCTCTGCTGAAGGCGACGCGCGCCGTGCGCAGCTGGCAGCGCTGATTAGCCGTTTTCGTGACGGCATGCGCGGGCTGGATCTGGCGGTGACGGATTCGCATAGCGCCATTCAGCCCCTGATTGTTGGCGACAACAGCCGCGCGCTGCGTCTCGCCCACACTCTGCGCCAGCAGAGGCTGTTTGCGACCGCCATCCGCCCGCCAACGGTGCCGCCGGGCACGGCGCGTTTGCGCCTCACTTTAACCGCTGCGCATCAGCCGGAGGATATCGACAGGTTGCTGGAGGCGCTGCATGGCGGTGAATAAACAGGCGGTGGCCGCCGCCTTTGGTCGCGCGGCGCAAAGCTATGCGCGACACGATGAGTTACAGCGGCTCAGCGCCGACTGTTTGCTGGCGCAACTGGGCGACATCAATCCTGCGCGGGTGATTGACGCCGGTTGCGGACCAGGCGCGATGAGCCGCTACTGGCGCGCGCAAGGCTGCGATGTCACGGCGCTCGATCTCTCGCCCGGCATGCTGGCCGAAGCCCGCCAGCAGCAGAGCGCCGCGCGTTACGTCACTGGCGATATCGAAGCGCTGCCGCTGGCGGATGCGACCTTTTCGCTGGCGTGGAGCAACCTCGCGGTGCAGTGGTGCGACGATCTGCGCCAGGCCGTTGGCGAACTGCACCGCGTCACCGAACCGGGTGGGCATATCGCTTTTACCACGCTGGCGGACGGCTCGTTACCGGAGCTGAACCAGGCCTGGCGCGCGCTGGACAGCTTGCCCCACGCTAACCGCTTCCTGCCCGTGACGGAGATTGAGCAGGCGCTAAACGGCTGGCCGCTGCGCTGCGGCATTGACACCGTCACCCTGTGGTTTGCCGATGCCGCCAGCGCCCTGCGATCCCTTAAAGGGATTGGTGCCACCCATCTGCATGCTGGTCGCCAGCAGGGGCTGACGCGCGGCAAATTGCAGCGCTTACAGGAAGCCTGGCCGCAACAGCAGGGGAAATTCCCGCTGACCTATCAACTTTTTTGGGGAGTGATAACCCGTGACTGAACGCTATTTTGTGACCGGTACCGATACCGAAGTGGGTAAAACCGTGGCGAGCTGCGCCTTGTTGCAGGCGGCGAACCTGCGCGGGCTGCGCAGTGCGGGCTATAAACCGGTCGCCTCCGGCAGCGAGATGACGCCCGATGGGCTGCGCAACAGCGATGCGCTGGCGTTGCAGCGCCACAGCAGTTTGCTGCTCACCTATCAGGCGGTTAACCCGTATACCTTTGCCGAGCCGACCTCGCCGCACATTGTCAGCGCCGATCTGAATCAGCCGATAGAGGCGGAAGTGATGTCGACCGGTTTACGCCAGCTGGAGCAGCAGGCCGACTGGCTGCTGGTGGAAGGGGCAGGGGGCTGGTTTACGCCGCTCTCGCCGACGCTGACCTTTGCCGACTGGGCCACCTCGGAGCGCCTGCCGGTGATTCTGGTGGTTGGCGTCAAGCTTGGCTGCATCAACCATGCGATGTTGACCGCCCAGGCGGTACAGCAGGCAGGGCTAAGGCTGGCAGGCTGGATCGCTAATGATGTGGTCAAGCCGGGTAAACGCCACCAGGAGTATATGGCGACGCTGCAACGCGTGCTGCCCGCGCCGCTGATCGGTGAGATCCCGTGGCTGGCGGATGCGCCGGAAACCGCCGCAACCGGCCACTATCTCGATCTCAGCGTACTGACTCCGGCGACATCCAGTGCGCCAGCAGCGGATCATCTAACTGCCTGATATCGCCCCCGGCCACGCGCCGCCCACGGTGCAGCAGGCAGAAACGATCCGCCACCCGGCGGATCAGCGACAGCTGCTGCTCCGCCAGTAAGATCGACATACCAAACTCCTGATTGAGCCGCACGATCAAATTCCCCAGCTTATGGATAAACGCCTGGCCGAGGCCGCGCGTCGGTTCATCGAGGATCAACAACCGTGGGCGCGTGACCAGCGCCCGCGCCATCGACAGCTGCTGCTGGTTATCTTCCGACAGCGTCGCACCACGCTGCTGGCGCAGCCCATACAGTTCCGGGAAGAGATCGAAGATCTCGCGGCTTAAGTTCTGCCCTGCGTCACCGGCGGCACGCATCGCCACATGCAGGTTCTCCTCCACCGTCAGCTGTGAAAAGATGCGCCTGTCCTGCGGCACATAACCGATACCGACCGCGCTGCGGTGCTCGGCCTGCAGTGTCAGCAGATCGCGCGGCGGCGCGCCCGCATCCTGCCAGATCATGCTGCCGCTCTCCACCGGCAGGTAGCCGGTAATGCAGTTCACCAGCGTGGTTTTTCCCATACCCGGCAGCCCGACCAGCGAGGTGCAGAGGCCGGGGGCTAACTCCAGATCGATATCCCATAACGTATGTTGGTCGCCGTAATAGTGGTTCACCGCATGTAAGCTCAACATGATCCGCTCCTTGTTCCCATCAGGTATGACTGCTTTTCACTACGGTCAACTGCAAAAGGCTTGCCAGAACGTGAAAAGGGCATTTTTTTCGGAGACGGCTGAGAAAGCGTGCGAAAAAAACGTGATGGCGCGCAAACCCAGGTAAAAATTCTGCACTTTGCCAGTGCTTACCGCAGCGGGTGGTGGTGCAACGGATAGTGGAATTGTGAGAAGGATCCCATGCGGATCTTGCGCATCGTTATCTGATAATTGCCGAAAAGAGTCGATAAAAAAATTTTCCCTCCCCCTTTTCGACGCCGAAGGGGAGTTTGGCGAGGGGCGGGGTGCACGGGCTGGCGGCAGTTATCCACTATTCCTGTGGATAACCTTGTGTATTAGAGTTAGAAAACGTGCGGCAAGCGAGAGGCGGCGCGGCTTGCGCATGAATTGGTGCGAAACCCGTCTTTTTAATATTTTCTTTTTTAATCAAAAGTTTAAATAAAAGCAATGGGTGTAAGAAAAGTGTCACCGACTGCCATAAAAGCGTCAAACATCACCTTGACAAATGTTAAAAGGGCAAAAATTCTGGGGATAACCTTTAACGCGCGGTTTAATCGCTTACCGATTGCCCAATCGCAGCCACAATGCGATGTTTTGCACTGGGGTAGATGAGATCGGTTTGCACGCTACTGTTTTTTCATCCAGTATCTTCGGTTGGCAAAAATGCGCATGGTGAGTAAACTGTCTTACCTGCCCCACTCCTCATCAGGTGCCATTCATGAGTAAACCGTTCAAACTGAATTCCGCTTTTCGCCCCTCCGGCGATCAGCCTGAAGCAATCCGTCGCCTCAAGGAAGGGCTGGAAGACGGGCTCGCGCACCAGACGTTGCTCGGGGTAACCGGTTCAGGGAAGACGTTCACAGTGGCCAATGTGATTGCCGATCTGCAGCGCCCAACCATGGTGCTGGCACCCAACAAGACGCTGGCCGCGCAGCTCTATGGCGAGATGAAAGAGTTCTTCCCGGATAACGCGGTAGAGTATTTCGTCTCCTACTACGACTACTATCAGCCGGAAGCCTACGTACCCAGCTCGGATACCTTTATCGAGAAGGATGCGTCGGTTAACGAACATATCGAGCAGATGCGTCTCTCCGCCACCAAAGCGCTGCTGGAGCGGCGAGATGTGGTGGTGGTGGCGTCAGTCTCTGCCATCTACGGTCTGGGCGATCCTGATCTCTACCTGAAGATGATGCTGCACCTCACCAATGGCATGATCATCGATCAGCGCGCGATCCTGCGCCGTCTGGCGGAGTTGCAGTACACCCGTAATGACCAGGCGTTCCAGCGCGGCACCTTCCGCGTGCGCGGCGAAGTGATTGATATCTTCCCGGCGGAGTCGGACGATCTGGCGCTGCGCGTTGAGCTGTTCGACGAAGAGGTTGAGCGCCTGTCGCTCTTCGATCCGCTGACCGGCCATATTGAATCGGTGATCCAGCGTTTTACCATCTACCCGAAAACGCACTACGTCACGCCGCGCGAGCGCATCGTGCAGGCGATGGAAGAGATCAAAGTCGAGCTGGCGGAGCGGCGGAAGTTTCTGCTGGAGAACAATAAGCTGCTGGAAGAGCAGCGTATTACCCAGCGCACCCAGTTCGATCTGGAGATGATGAACGAGCTGGGCTACTGCTCCGGCATCGAGAACTACTCGCGCTACCTCTCCGGGCGCGGGCCGGGCGAAGCGCCGCCGACGCTGTTTGACTATCTGCCCGCCGATGGCCTGCTGGTGGTCGATGAATCCCACGTGACCATTCCGCAAATCGGCGGCATGTATCGCGGCGACCGGGCGCGTAAAGAGACGCTGGTAGAGTATGGTTTCCGCCTGCCGTCGGCGCTCGATAACCGCCCGATGAAGTTTGAAGAGTTCGAAGCACTGGCACCGCAGACGATCTACGTCTCCGCGACGCCGGGTAACTACGAGCTGGAGAAATCGGGCGAAGAGGTGATCGATCAGGTAGTGCGCCCAACCGGCCTGCTGGATCCGATCATCGAAGTGCGCCCGGTGGCCACCCAGGTCGACGATCTGCTGTCCGAGATCCGCAAGCGCGTCGAGATCAACGAGCGCGTGCTGGTAACTACCCTGACCAAACGTATGGCAGAAGATTTGACCGAATATCTGGTCGAGCACGGCGCGAAGGTGCGCTACCTGCACTCCGATATCGACACCGTCGAGCGTATGGAGATTATCCGCGACCTGCGTCTTGGTGAGTTCGATGTGCTGGTCGGCATCAACTTGCTGCGTGAGGGGCTGGATATGCCGGAAGTGTCGCTGGTTGCCATTCTCGACGCGGATAAAGAGGGCTTCCTGCGCTCCGAACGATCGCTTATCCAGACCATTGGTCGTGCGGCGCGTAACGTCAACGGCAAAGCGATTCTCTATGGCGATAAGATCACGCCGTCGATGGCGAAAGCGATTGGCGAAACGGAACGCCGCCGCGAGAAGCAGCAGAGCTACAACGAAGAGCACGGCATTACGCCGCAGGGGCTCAACAAGAAAGTGGTGGATATTCTGGCGCTCGGCCAGGGGCTGGCGAAAACCAAAGCCAAAGGACGCGGCAAGTCCCGCTCGCCGGTTGAGGCAGATGCATCTGATCTGGGCCTGACGCCGAAAGCGCTGCAACAGAAAATTCATGAACTGGAAGGGCAGATGATGCAGCATGCGCAGAATCTGGAGTTTGAAGAGGCGGCGAAGGTGCGCGATCAGCTTCATCAACTGCGCGAGCTGTTTATTGTTGCCTCTTAATGTTGACTTAACATAGCCCTGTCACACTCTCCTCAGTTTTGGTGGAGGAGAGTGTGATGCAACAAATTACCGTTCGTGAGTGTTTCGCCGTCGCCTGCGCGCTGGCAGTGGTGCTCGGTTTTACCCATTTTTGGCTGCTGAGCTACTGATCGTCCCCCGGTCGGGCGCGCTGAATTTGACCCACGCCCGCACCCCACTTTGTGTCAGCCGATTGTGCAGGAAAAACTGCGCGTCATGCAGTTGCGCGATACGCGTAACGATACTTAAGCCAAGACCGGCACCGCCGTAACGGCTGTCCATCCTGACAAATGCTTTGCTCAGCTCGCCGCTGCGGCTCTCATCAATCCCTTGCCCCTCATCCTCTACCGCCAGCACCGGCGTTTCCGCCTGCTCCAGCCGTACCGCGATCGTGCTGCCGACCGGGCTATAGCGATGGGCATTCTCTACCAGGTTACGCACCAGCAGCCGCAGCAGCGTCGCATCGCCTGCTACTGCCATTCCTTCACCGTCAACCGGCATTACCAGGCGCTGATCGCGTGCCGCCAGCATGGTGCGCAGCTCCTCTTCCATCGGCAGCACCACATCACTTAATAAGGTCACTTGCTGATAGGTTCCGGCGGAGAAAGATTGCCCCACGCGCGCCAAAAGCAGCAGTTGGGCGATATTTTCTGTCATCTGATCGAGACGCTGCACCAGCGGCTCGACCTGCATACCGCTGCTTTTTGCCATCAGTTCAAGGTGCAGACGCAGCCCGGCGAGCGGTGTGCGCAGCTCATGGGCGACATCGGCAGTAAAGAGCCGTTCGCGATCGAGAGTTAACGTCAGGCGCGAGACCAGCTCGTTAATCGCCGAGGTGACGGCCTCCACTTCGCTGACGCTCTGATCGAGGGTGATCGGCTGCAAATTGTTCGGCGTGCGCTTATTCAGCTCCTGCTGAAGTTCGGAGAGCGGGCGGGTGATCGCTTTTACCGCCTGCATGCAGAGCAGCAGCGCGAGGCCGATAATCAGCAGGCTGGGCACCAGCAGGCTCGCCACCGCTTCACGCACTTCATGCTCAATATGTTTGCGGTTATTGTGGTTGTGGATCGCCGTCTGCACCAGCAGCTGGATCTGCTCTTCGCTCTCATGCCAGAGCCAGAAGACGCTGACCAGCTGGCAGAAGAGCAGAATGCCGCCAATGGTCAGCAGCAGCCGGCGGCGCAGGCTCCAGTGACGAAAGTTGAACATCGCCATCACTCGGGCCGCTCTTGCGGTGCCACCAGCATATAGCCAAAGCCGCGCACGGTGCGGATGCGCGACTTGCCAATCTTGTCGCGCAGATTGTGAATATGCACCTCCAGCGTGTTGGTCGACGGCTCGTTATCCCAGTTGTAGATATCGTTGTAGAGGATTTCGCGGTGCACCGGGCTTTCGGCTTTCAGCATCAGGCGCGATAAGAGCGCGTACTCTTTTGGCGTCAGCTCCAGCAGTTGTCCCTCCAGCCACGCCTGGCGGCGGGTGACATTCAGCGTCAGGTTGCCGTGGATAATCTCGTTATCGCCCTGATTGTGGTGACGGCGCAGCAGCGCGCGAATGCGGGCGTTAAGCTCGTCGAGGGCAAAGGGTTTTACCAGGTAATCATCCGCGCCGGTATCCAGCCCCGCCACGCGATCGTCGAGGGTATCGCGAGCGGTGAGGATCAGCACCGGCAGGGTATATTTCTCTTTGCGCAGCCGGTTGAGCAGATGCAGGCCATCTTCATCAGGCAGGCCGAGATCGAGCACAATCAGGCTGTAGTGGCCACCCGCCAGGCAGAGCGCCGCTTCATGGGCGGTCGAGACGCCATCGCAGGCGTAGCCTTCACTCTGCATCGCGAGGATTAACCCCTGTTGCAGCAGCGTATCATCTTCAATCACCAGAATTTTCATTTCACCTGCTCCCGGCACGGCGTAAGGATATCGTCTTCAGGATGGTAGACCGTGGTGCTGACGCCCAGTATACCCAACATGGTCGGGAAGAGGTTGTCCTGCGAGTAGGCCTTCTCCCGCGCATTTTTCGCGACACACTGACTGTTAATGCCGTAACGCGTCTGGTAATCGGGCGACAGCCAGATCAGCAGCGGCACATGTTTCTGCGTGGCGGGCGCGATGGAGTAGGGCAGCCCGTGCAGGTAAACGCCATTTTCACCCAGTGATTCGCCATGATCGGAGAGGTAAACCAGGCTGGTGGTAAACCTCTCCTGTTTTGATTGCAGTAATTTAATCGCTTTATCAACAATATAGTCGACATAGACGATGGTGTTGTCATAGGTGTTCACTAGCTGCTCGCGCGAGCAGGTCTGGATCTCATTGGTATCGCAGGTGGGGGTGAATTTGCGCATCTGCGCCGGATAGCGGTTGTAGTAGGTTGGCCCGTGGCTGCCAATGGTGTGCAACACAATCAGCCCGTCACCCGGCAGTTGATCGATATAGCGGGCCAGATCGCGAAACAGGATCTCATCCTGGCACTCGCCCTTGATGCAGTAATCCGCCAGATTGAGCTGCGTCATATCCTGGTGCGGCACGCGGTCGCAGGCCCCTTTACAGCCGCCATCATTCTCATTCCACAGCACCTGAATCCCGGCGCGCTGCACTACATCAAGCAGCCCCTCCTGGTGATGCGCCAGCTGATCGTCATAGTGGGCGCGGCCCATGCCGGAGAACATGCAGGGCACGGAGACCGCAGTCGCGGTGCCGCACGAGGTGGTGTTGGGGAAGTAGATAACATTATCCTGCTTCAGCAGCGGGTTGGTCTCGCGATCGTATCCCCCAAGCGAGAAGTCATCCCCGCGCGAGGTTTCGCCCAGCACCAGAATGGTGAGGTTTTTACGCGCGCCGCGCTTCATCTGCGGCAGTTGGTGAGCATCTTCACCGATGCGCACCAGCGGCAGGTTATCCATGCGGTTATGGACATACCAGGAGAGCGAGGCGGCAATGGCGTTCGACGGGCCGAGGGTTTTCACCAGCTCTTTGTTGTTGCGAAACAGCGAGGCGTAATCTTTATAAAACGGCACCGCCACGGCAACGATAATCAACGCGGAGATCGCCACGCTAAGCAGGCGTAGCGTAATGCTACGCAGCAGGGGGCGGGTGGGTTTGATCTTGATCCACCAGGCGATAATCACCGGCAGCAGGGCGGTCAGCACCAGCGTCATCACCATTTTGCCCGACATCAGGGCGAAGCTCTCCGCCGCGGTGGTGTCGAGAATATTGGTGATCATCGAGCGGTCAATAATCACGCCGAAGGTGGAGATAAAGTATTGTGCGGCGGCACAGAGCAGAATAAACAGGCTCAGCAGCAGCCGGTCGAGGCACAGAAACGACGCCAGCGTCAGCACAATGTTGATTACGCTAAAGGCCACCAGCGGCATGGTGAGGAACACCAGCGCATTATGCAGCGAGTCGACCGGAAGCAGATGAAACGCCTGGCGGTAAAAGACAATATTGAGCACCAGCGCGATATAGAGCGCCGCAAGGGTAAGCAGAGAGAGGCGGCTTAAAGAGGGCCGATAGAGCGAAAGCGTGCGCATAGCCAAATTCCATAATGTGAATAGCGCTATGCTGACAGGGGTTTTTTAAGACAACCTTAAGAAATTAAGCAAAGGGTTTGGCGGGGCTGATTCTGCCCCGCCCGCGCGTCAGCCAAGCTGCTGCACCGCTTTCTCCAGCGCATTGCGCAGCAGAACTCGGTCGTGGCGATAGGGGATATCGCTCGCCTCCAGCTCTTCCTGAATAATCAGCCGGTCAGTTACCGTGCTGGCGTCCACTTTTGGCCCCACCACGGCGGCATCAATAATGCGCTTGCCGATATACTGCTCCATGATCGAGAGCTTATCCGCCAGCGTCAGGCGGGCGGCGGCGGGGCTGAGCTCTTTGCCCAGGTTGCCGATATAGACCACTGGCGCGGGCGTGCGGCGCAGTGCCTGGGCTAACTCATCAAGCAAAAGCAGTGGCAGCAGGCTGGTGTAAAAACTGCCGGGGCCAATCAGGATCAGATCCGCTTCGGCAATCGCCTGCACCGCTTCGCGCGTGGTGTGGACTTTCGGCGACAGCATCAGCTCCTGCACCGGTGCGTGCAATTGGTCGATATTGACCTCGCCATACACCACGTTGCCTTCGCTGTCCGTCGCCACCAGATCGACCGGCTGCTCGGACATGGGGATTAAAAAGGCGTCCACCTTCAACAAATTGCGAATGATGTTAATTGCTTCCAGCGGGCGCACGCTGAGGTGATCGAGCGCCTTTAACATCAGGTTTCCGAGGTTATGGCCGGAAAGTTCGCCATTGCCGCTAAAACGGTACTCAAACATCGCCGAGGCGACGCTTGGTTCGGTAATCAACTGATTGAGGCAGTTGCGCATATCGCCCCAGGCGATGCCGCCTTCGGAGCGACGAATACGCCCTGTGGATCCGCCGTTGTCGGTAGTAGTGACAATGCCGGTGAGGCGCGATCCCAGTGAGGCAAGCGAAGACATCACCCGCCCAAGACCATGCCCGCCGCCGAGTGCGACAACGCGATCCAGGTCGGCGAGGGTGCGATTACGCATAATTGTTCCTTATGATTTTTTATCGTGCTACGTTAGCGTAAATACCACCAAAAGACGATGCCGCGCACCGCGTAAAATGACACATATCAAAGCAAAAAAGCGATTTTCACGTACTCTGTAGCCATTGTGCACGATTATGTCGCTATGTAGTGGTTTATATAACGATATTCACAATGGCGAAAGCCGGGCGATCGCGCTACTATCGCCAGAGCATGTTAGCGTGACTAACATAACCCTCCTCAATGGATTTTGGGTGGCGTTGAAGTGATTAACACCGATGCAGCCCGAAAGACGGAGAGGACACTCCTCAAAGTATTTCGGGTTGCATCAAGGCGGCAACTGAGCAAATCCCCGGGAGCATAGATTGCTATGTGACCGGGGTGTGCGAAGGCAGCCAACACCGATGCAGCCCGAAAGACGATGAGGATACACTCAAGCCTCTGCACCTGTGTCGCAAGATATGGTGCTTTGGCCGTAGCAGAGCAATCGCTCTCGCTGCCAGGGTGCAGGAAGAAATGACTGCATCTCCCGAATCTGGAAAGGTGTACATGGCCTCACAACTGACTGACGCGTTCGCGCGCAAGTTCTATTACTTGCGTTTGTCGATTACCGACGTGTGCAATTTTCGTTGCACCTACTGCCTGCCGGATGGCTACAAGCCCGGCGGCGTCAATAACAACGGCTTTCTCAGCCTCAATGAAATTCGCCGCGTGACCCGCGCCTTTAGCGCAATGGGCACAGAAAAAGTGCGCCTGACGGGCGGCGAACCCTCCCTGCGCCGCGATTTCACCGACATCATCGCTGCGGTGCGGGAAAATGCCGCCATTCGCCAGATTGCCGTCACCACTAACGGCTACCGCATGGCTCGCGACGTTGCCCAGTGGCGCGACGCCGGTCTGACGGCGATCAACGTCAGCGTCGACAGCCTCGACGCTCGCCAGTTTCACGCCATTACCGGGCAGGATAAGTTTCGCCAGGTGATGGCGGGCATCGACGCCGCCTTTAGCGTCGGTTTCTCGAAGGTGAAGGTCAATACCGTGCTAATGCGCGACGTGAATCATCACCAGCTCGATACCTTCCTTGACTGGATCCAGACGCGGCCAATCCAGCTACGCTTTATTGAACTGATGGAGACGGGCGAGGGGAGCGATCTGTTCCGCAAACATCACCTCTCCGGCATGGTACTGCGCGACGAGCTGCTTAAACGCGGCTGGATCCACCAGTTGCGCCAGCGCAGCGACGGCCCGGCGCAGGTCTTCTGCCACCCGGATTACGAAGGCGAAATCGGGCTTATCATGCCCTACGAAAAAGATTTCTGCGCCAGCTGCAACCGCCTGCGCGTCTCCTCCACCGGCAAACTGCACCTCTGCCTGTTTGGCGATGGCGGCGTCGATCTGCGCGATCTTCTGCAGGCGGACGAGGAGCAGGGCAGGCTTGAAGATCGTATCGCCACGGCGCTCAGCCAGAAAAAGCAGACCCACTTCCTGCATCAGGGCAATACGGGCATTACGCAAAACCTTTCATATATCGGCGGGTAACGCCGCAAGGAGAGAGAGATGAGCCAGGTCAGCGCTGAGTTTATCCCGGTCAGGCTTGCTATTTTGACGGTCTCCAGCCGTCGTGGCGAAGAGGATGACACTTCCGGTCACTATCTGCGCGACGCCGCGCACGATGCTGGTCATCAAGTAGTTGATAAAGCGATCGTTAAGGAGAACCGCTACGCCATTCGCGCCCAGGTGTCGGCGTGGATCGCAAGCGATGAGGTGCAGGCGGTGCTAATCAATGGCGGAACCGGCTTCACCGAAGGTGACCAGACGCCAGAAGCGCTGTTGCCGCTGTTTGACCGCGAAATTGAGGGCTTCGGCGAGCTGTTTCGCATGTTGTCCTTTGAAGAGATCGGCACCTCGACGCTGCAATCCCGCGCGCTGGCGGGCCTCGCCAACCAGACGCTCATTTTCGCCATGCCCGGCTCGACCAAAGCGTGCCGCACCGCGTGGGAAAATGTCATTGAACCGCAGCTCGATGCGCGTACGCGCCCGTGTAATTTTTACTCCCATTTGAAGAAGTAAGTTATGTCGCAACTGACCCATATTAACGCCGACGGCGAAGCGCATATGGTGGATGTCTCCGCCAAAGCGGAAACCGTGCGCGAAGCGCGCGCCGAAGCCTTTGTCACCATGCTGCCAGAGACGCTGGCGATGATTGTCGACGGCAGCCACCACAAAGGCGATGTCTTCGCCACTGCGCGTATCGCCGGTATTCAGGCGGCAAAACGCACCTGGGAGCTGATCCCGCTCTGCCATCCGCTGTTATTGAGCAAAGTAGAAGTGCTGCTCCAGGCACAGCCGGAGCATAACCGCGTGCGCATCGAATCTGTCTGCCGTCTGAGCGGCAAAACTGGCGTCGAGATGGAGGCGTTAACTGCTGCCTCGGTCGCCGCGCTGACGATTTACGATATGTGCAAAGCGGTGCAGAAAGATATGGTGATTGGCCCGCTGCGCCTGCTGGCGAAAAGCGGCGGCAAATCGGGTGATTTCAGGGTAGAGAGCGATGCTTAAAGTACTGTTTTTCGCGCAGGTGCGCGAGCTGGTGGGCTGTGACACCTTCAACGTTGAGACGCTTTTCCCCTCCGTTGAAGCGCTGCGCCAGCATCTTGCCGGGCAGGACGATCGCTGGGCGCTGGCGCTGGAAGAGGGGAAGCTGCTGGCAGCGGTGAATCAGACGCTGGTCAGCTTCGATCATCCGCTGGCAAGCGGCGATGAAGTGGCCTTTTTCCCGCCGGTGACCGGAGGCTAAGATGAGCGAAACGCGAATTTGTGTCGACCGCGCGGCGTTTAACGTCGGCGAAGAGTACAGCTGGCTGGCCGCGCGCGATGAAGATGGCGCGGTGGTGACCTTTACCGGCAAAGTGCGCAACCACAATCTGGGCGATAGCGTCAGCGCCTTAACCCTTGAGCACTATCCGGGGATGACGGAAAAATCGCTGGCCGCGATTGTCGACGAGGCGCGCAGCCGCTGGCCGCTCGGGCGGGTGAGCGTTTATCACCGCATCGGCGAACTCTGGCCGGGGGATGAGATTGTCTTTGTTGGCGTAGGGAGCGCGCACCGCAGCAGCGCTTTTGAGGCCGGGCAGTTTATTATGGACTACCTGAAAACCCGCGCGCCGTTCTGGAAGCGCGAAGCGACGCCGGAAGGCGAACGCTGGGTGGAAGCGCGCGACAGCGATCAGCAGGCAGCGAAACGCTGGTAGCACGCAGGGTGCCGATTGATGTGTTAACCTTACTGCATTGTTAACCCATCAATCAGGAGTGATTATGGACCGTTTCCCCCGTTCTGATTCTATCGTGCAGGGCAGCCGTAGCGGGCTGCAAACCTATATGGCGCAGGTCTATGGCTGGATGACCTGCGGTCTGCTGTTAACCGCGTTTGTCGCATGGTACGCCGCGCGTAGCGAAGCGATCATGAGCTTCGTCTTCTCCAGCCAAATCACCTTCTTCGGGCTGATTATCGCCCAGTTGGCGCTGGTGTTTGTCATCTCCGGCATGATCCACAAACTGAGCCCCGCGCTGGCGACCGGCCTGTTTATGCTCTATTCGGCGCTCACCGGACTGACGCTCTCCAGCATTCTGCTGGTCTATACCTCGCAGTCGATTGCCGCCACCTTTGTGGTCACCGCCGGGATGTTTGGCGTGATGAGCCTCTACGGCTACACCACCAAACGCGATCTCAGCGGCTTCGGCAATATGCTGTTTATGGGGCTGATTGGGATTGTGCTCGCCTCGCTGGTCAACTTCTGGCTGAAGAGCGAAGCGCTGATGTGGGTCATCACCTATATCGGTGTGATTGTCTTCGTCGGCCTGACCGCTTATGACACGCAGAAGCTGAAAGGGATCGGTGAGAAGATTGATGTCAGCAACAGTGCCGAGCTGCGCAGATATTCGATTCTGGGCGCGTTAACGCTCTACCTCGACTTTATCAACCTGTTCCTGATGCTGCTGCGTATCTTCGGCAACCGTCGTTAAGCAACGCTATACCCCATCCCGGCTGCGGCCGGGATTTTTTTGCCTTTTTCACGGAGGAGCGGTGAGAGTATTTGGCTGGATAGCCCCGGTGCAGGTTACGCCCGTTGAGTTACTGGTAAAGGCCTGTTGGTGGCTGGCGGCGGGCATGGCGCTCAGCGCGGCAGTTTGCTGGCTGGTGCTCGATCTGCTGGCGCTGCCGCAGTTCACTGAACACAGCGCGATCATCGTGCTGCTGGTGATCCTCTGGTTTATCACCCTTTTCGCGCTCACCATGCTGTTTGACCGTATGAAGACGCTGCACGCCATCGGCGGGCTGGTGCTGCTGAGTGTCATCGGCGGTCTGCTGGCCGCGAGCCTCTTTTCGCTTCAACTCTGCCTGGTGCTCTACGGCGTGACCGGCGGGCTGTTCGCCCTCGGCGCGCTGATTGCACATCTCTATGGTGAGCGGCTGCGCAACGGGCGTTTTTACTGGCTGCTGGCTGCCGCGGGCGGCGTGCTTGCCGTGGTGATTAATCTGGCGCTGGAGGGCGACACGGCGCAGTGGTGCGCGAGCCTGTTTCTGGTAGTGCTGTTTAGCGTTGTGAGTGCGCGCAAAAGCCCAGAGATGCTCGACAGCGCGCGTGGGCTTTACCGCCAGCAGTTTGTCACGGTGCAGCACTGCGCAACCCGCGGGGCGCTCAGCATCTGGCTCGGCGCGGCGACCGCGTTTCTCGACATACTCCAAACGCTGATATTCCTGGTTTCATCAGGATCGTCCAGCGCGTCGCGCTAAAGCACGATTGCCGGATGGCGCGTTACACGCTTATCCGGCCTACGCGGTTTCAGTGGTTCGATACACGCAGGCCGGATAAGGCGTAGCCGCCATCCGGCAATGGGTTTTCATGTGGGATTGGTGGAATGATTCCGTTCACTATGCGTTGGGAATTTCATTAATCTCTTATGCGGTGAACGGGACAAGGGGGGGACCGCTCCCCCCTTGTCA
>NZ_JACVTW010000033.1:0-34172 GCF_016624785.1 Kosakonia sp. S42
GACCTTGTCATTCACGCTTCGGTTCGCCGATTTCAGCGGGGACACAACCCCTCGCTGTGATATTGCAGATAAAAACAAAGTCGGTGTCGCTGTGGGCTCGCTTTTGTAGGCCGGATAAGCGTGTAACGCGCCATCCGGCAATGATGCCGCGGAAATGTTGCCGGATGGCGGCTCCGCCTTATCCGGCCTACGCGGTTTCAGCGATTCCGTAACCCCAGCAGCCCCCCAATAAGCAAACCTTATCCCCCTCACACTTTCTCCTCTCGCTTGCCCCTTTTTTTCTGCGTCATTGCGCGCCAAATCCCTCGTGCATTACCCAATGTTGTGACCGCCGTTCAGTGAAAAATCCCTCTGTAGGCTTTTTTTGTGGCGCAGATCACTAACGCCCTCCCGGTTTCCACTTCGAAGTGGAAAACTCCTCGCTACAAACTCTGTCTTCGCGCCGTTAGCTTTATCCCTGAGCCATCAACGGGGTACGACGAGTGAATAACGGAGCGGTAATGAACGATGCGACCATGCAGGCGGCGCAAACGGCAACCCTGGCGGAGCGCATGCTGTCGCAGGTCTACACCTTGCTTCATGCGCAGAACATCACGCCGAATGCGGTGCAGCAGCAAATGCTGACCTCCCATCTTCGCGCGATGGCGCACCGGTCGGTGACCGGCGAGCCGCTGCCGGAAGTGGATGCCAGCCTGTTTGATGAGATCTCGCCTGAATCGATGCGCCTCGCCCACGACGTGGTAGCGGCGTTTGGCAATCTCCCGCAAGAAGAGGCCTGGCTGCTGTCAGTGCACTTCGAAGTGGCAAAAGAGAACCTTTAAGGAGCAAACCATGGAACAGATTACCGTAGTGATTGGCGACCGCCTGGGCAAAGGGCAGAAAGTCGCGGCAGGCGTCGAGAAAGCGGGCGGCCGCGCGGTAGTGGTACCGGGCGTGGCGGCAGATATGAAACTCGGCGATGTGATGAACGCAGAAAACGCCACCTTCGGCATCTCCTTCTGCGGCAGCGGTGGCGCAGGCGCCATCACCGCGCAGAACAAATATGGCTATAAAGCGAAACACGGCATGCGCTCCATCGACGAGGGCGTCACCGCCATCAACGAAGGGTGCAAAGTCCTCGGTTTCGGGTTTATGGATAAAGAAGAGTTAGGCGAGCGCCTGGTGCAGGCGTGGCAGAAAAAACACGGCGCATAACCATGAAAGAACAGTTCACCACCACGGTCAGGGTGAAGGGCAAGGGCGACGCCAAAACGCGCGCCTTTGCTGACGCGCTGAACCATGTTCAGGCCGCGGTGATGAAGGCGTCGCCGCACATTTTACTGCGTATTGAGCCACAGGATGTGCAGGTCGTTCAGGCGCAGGAAACGACGCGCAAAGAGGCCTTTCTGTTCCTCTTTCTGCGTCGCGAAAGACGCTCGTACAGTGTGGAGCTGGACGTGACCGTCAACGTGACCGCCATCAATCTCGACAAGGTGGAGTTCGTCACGCACTAACTTACCGCATACCCCGCAGGCGTTGCTGGCAGGGTAGAAGAGGGCAGACTGATGTTCTTACTCATACTAATAAAATCGCTCATTATCGGCGGCCTGGTCGGCGTCGGTGTGGGTGCCGGGGCTGCACGCATGTTTCACGCGCCAACCACTCAGGGAATGGGCGCATTTCGTACACTGGGCGAGCTGAACTCCTGCGAAGGGGATCCGGCGTCGCACTTCTCCTTTGGTTTAGGCTTCTTCTTTAACGCCTGGGCTTCGTCGGTAGCGGCGGGTTCGTTTACCCAGGACGTTGATCACCGCATCATTCCGAACTGGGGCGCGGCGGCGCTGATGGTCAAAAACCGCAACGTCGGCGAAACCCTGCACAATCCGAAAAAGATGGCGATTGCCTGTGGTTTGATCGGCATGGTGGTCGTCACCTTCCTTAACCTTACGGCTTCCTCCGTGCCTGCAGCGCTGCAAGTCACCGCCGTCAAAGTGCTGGTACCCGCCGCTAACCTGCTGGTCAACACCATCATGCCGGTGATCTTCTGGCTGGCGGCGATCGACGCGGGCAAAAAATCGGGCTTCTGGGCGACGGTATTCGGCGGCGCAGCGCAACTGATTATGGGCAATGCCGTACCGGGCCTGGTGCTCGGCATCCTGATTGGTAAAGGGGTGGAAGAGAGCGGCTGGAACCGCGTCACCAAAGTGATGATGAGCGCCATTGTCGCCCTGTTTGTGCTGAGCGCCTTCTTCCGCGGCTTCGATCTGAAAATGATTGAGTCATTCCACCTGAGCGCGCCGAACTGGCTGGAGCTCATCCACAACTCGCTGAGCGGCAAATAAGGATCTGCAATGGAAGAGAATAAAGGCTTCTGGTACGCCGACTGGTCATTCCCGATCTTCGTTGGCCTGCTCTCCTCCGGCGTCTTTGCCGGAACGCACATGTACTACCTCTACGGCATCGGCGCGTTTAACGAAGTGGCGTTTGTCTCGATGCTGCGCGCGGGGATGGACACCGGCGTTTATGGCGCGGTAGCGGCTTTCGGTGCCAGCTTCCTGTTTGCGCGCATTATCGAAGGATCGCTGGTCGGCATTCTCGATATCGGCGGCGCGATCCAGACCGGCGTTGGTCTCGGTGTACCCGCCTTGCTGCTTGGCGCGGGCTTTGTCTTCCCGGTCGCCAACTTTGTTGCCTCGCTGGCCACCGGGCTGGTGATTGGCCTGGCGATTGGTTACCTGATCATTCTGGCGCGTAAATTCACCATTAATCAGAGCGACTCCACCTACGGCGCAGACGTAATGATGGGTGCGGGTAACGCCTCCGGCCGTTTTCTTGGCCCGCTGATTATCTTAAGCGCCATGACCGCCTCGATTCCGATTGGCATTGGCTCGCTGGTGGGCGCGCTGCTCTTTTACCTCTGGCAAAAGCCGATTACCGGCGGCGCTATCCTCGGCGCGATGTTGCTGGGCGCGATCTTCCCGGTCGCACTCTGATCGATACGGGTGCTGCGGCACCCGTCACTTCTGGAGAGAGATATGTTTGATTTACTCCTGCGCCGGGCGCGTCTGGTGGACGATACGGTAACGGATATTGCCCTCAGCGACGGGAAAATCGCCGCACTTGGCGAAATTAGCGGCCCGGCGGTGAAAACCGTCGATCTGGCGGGCAAACACTATGTCAGCGCTGGCTGGATCGACTCCCATGTCCACTGCTACCCCAACTCGCCGATTTACCACGACCAGCCGGACAGCGTCGGGATTGAAACCGGCGTCACCACGGTTATTGATGCTGGCAGCACCGGCGCGGATGATATTGATGACTTCTACGCCATCACCCGCCAGGCCACGACCGACGTTTACGCCCTGCTTAATATCTCCCGCGTCGGGCTGATTGCGCAGAACGAGCTGGCGAACCTCGACAATATCGATGCCAGCGCCGTGCGCGACGCCGTGCAGCGCCACCCCGACTTTGTTGTTGGCCTGAAGGCACGCATGAGCAGCAGCGTAGTTGGTGACAACGGCATCACGCCGCTGGAGCGCGCGAAAGCGATGCAGCAGGAGAATGGCGATCTGCCGTTGATGGTGCATATCGGCAACAACCCGCCGAATCTCGATGAGATTGCCGACCTGCTGAGCGCCGGGGACATCATCACCCACTGCTACAACGGCAAGCCGAACCGCATTCTGACGCCGGGCGGCGAACTGCGCGCTGCGGTGACCCGCGCCATTACGCGCGGCGTGCGCCTCGATGTCGGCCACGGCAGCGCCAGCTTCAGCTTTGCGGTGGCGAAGCAAGCCATCGGCCTCGGCATTTTGCCGCACACCATCAGTTCCGATATCTACTGCCGCAACCGCATCGATGGCCCGGTGCGATCGCTGGCGAACGTGATGTCCAAATTTCTCGCCATCGGCCTCTCGCTGCCGCAGGTGATCGCCTGCGTGACCGACCACGCCGCCGACGGCCTGCGCCTGGCGAAAAAGGGGCGGCTGGCGGTTGGCTTTGATGCCGATCTGACGATTTTCGATCTTCGCCGCCAGCCGGTGCTGTTCACCGATGCAGAGAACAGCGCCTTGCAGGCTGACCAGTTACTTACGCCGCTGGCCGCCATTCGCGCGGGCCGGGGCTATCTGACCGAACAAGGGAGGGCAGAGCATGTCTTCGATTTATGAGAAGTACCAGTTAAAACAGGTGATTAACGCCTCCGGGCGCATGACGGCGCTCGGTGTCTCGACCCCGCGCCCGGAAGTGGTGGAGGCGGCGTTGCAGGGCATGAACCACTACTTTGAAATGAAAGACCTGGTGAATAAAACCGGCGATTACATCGCGAAGCTGCTGGATGTGGAAGGCGCAACCGTCGTCTCCTGCGCCTCAGCCGGGCTGGCGCAAGCCGTTGCCGCCGTGCTGGTGAAAGAGAGCGACTGGCTGCTGGAGAACCTGCACAGCACCAAGATCGAAAACAGTGAGATCGTCCTGCCGCGCGGGCACAACGTCAACTACGGCGCGCCAGTCGGCACGATGGTCGCGCTTGGCGGCGGCAAAGTGGTTGAAGCCGGTTACGCCAACGAATGCTCCGCCGATCAGCTGGCGGCGGCGATCTCCCCGCGCACTGCGGCGATCCTCTTTATTAAGTCCCACCACTGCGTGCAGAAGAGCATGCTCAGCGTCGAGCAGGCCGCCGTGGTAGCGCGTAAGCATAACCTGCCGCTGATTGTCGATGCCGCCGCCGAAGAGGATCTGCAGTGCTACTACCGCGCCGGGGCTGATCTGGTGATCTACAGCGGCGCGAAAGCGATTGAAGGGCCAACCAGCGGGCTGGTGATTGGCAAAACGCAGTACGTCGAGTGGGTAAAACGCCAGACGGCGGGCATTGGCCGCGCAATGAAGGTGGGCAAAGAGGGCATTCTTGGCCTCACCTGCGCCATCGAGCACTACCTCAGCGCGAAAAAGGAGAGCGGGGCGGAGATGGTCGCCAAAATGACGCCCTTTATTGAACAGCTTAATAGCCTTAATGGCGTCAGCGCCCGCGTGGTGTGGGACAGCGCCGGGCGCGACATCGCCCGCAGTGAAATCAAATTTGACGAAGCCGTTACCGGCATCGCTACCGGAGAACTGGTTGAGGCCCTCAAACAGGGGGAGTACGCCATCTATTTTCGCGGCTACAAAGCCAATGAGGGGATTATCGAAGCCGATGTGCGCAGCGTCAGCGCCGAGCAACTGACCATCATCGCGCAACGCATCGCCGAGGAACTGAATAAGGAGCCACGTCCATGAAACTGACCCCCAACTTTTACCACGACCGCGTATGTCTGAACGTGCTGGCAGGCAGCATCGATAACGCCAGCGCCATCTATGAGGCGGCGGAAGGGCATGTGCTGGTCGGCGTGCTGTCAAAAAACTACCCGGATATCGACTCGGCGGTGGCCGATATGCGCCAGTACGCGCTGAGGATCGATAATGCGCTCTCAGTCGGCCTTGGTGCTGGCGATCCGAACCAGTCGGCGATGGTCAGCGCCATCTCCCGCGAAGTGCAGCCGCAGCATGTGAACCAGGTCTTTACCGGGGTGGGCACCAGCCGCGCGCTGCTCGGGCAGAGCGAGACGGTGGTTAATGGTCTGGTGTCGCCCACCGGCACGCCGGGGCAGGTAAAAATTTCCACCGGGCCGCTCAGCAGCCAGGCCGCCGATGCGATTGTGCCGGTGGAAACGGCGATTGCCCTGCTGAAAGATATGGGCGGCAGCTCAATCAAATATTTCCCGATGGGCGGGCTGCAATGTCGCGAGGAGTACAAAGCCGTTGCCGAAGCCTGCGCGCGGCACGACTTCTGGCTGGAGCCGACCGGCGGCATCGATCTGGAGAATTTCAGCGAAATCGTTGAGATCGCGCTGGCGGCAGGCGTCAGCAAAATCATTCCGCACATTTATAGTTCAATTATTGATAAGGTGAGTGGCGAGACCCGCCCGGCGGATGTCCGCCAGCTGCTTATG
The DNA here is from genome assembly GCF_016624785.1 of Kosakonia sp. S42. Classification (NCBI taxonomy): domain Bacteria; kingdom Pseudomonadati; phylum Pseudomonadota; class Gammaproteobacteria; order Enterobacterales; family Enterobacteriaceae; genus Kosakonia; species Kosakonia sp. S42. Next base: position 5,964 of record NZ_JACVTW010000033.1, read on the forward strand.
ATGACTAAAGCGCTGGTGTAAGGCTATCGCCGGATGGCGGCTGCGCTTTGATTATCTGCATAGGCTTCAACGCCTTACGCCACTTTTAACCATGAGGTAACGACGTGCGATTTCCGAACCAACGTTTAGCGCAACTCTTCAGCCTGCTGCAAAACGAGACGCTGCCGCAGGATGAGCTGGCGCAGCGGCTGTCGGTCTCCACGCGTACCGTCCGCGCTGATATCACTGCGCTTAATGCGTTGCTGGAGAACCACGGCGCGCAGTTTATTTTGAGCCGCGGCAGCGGTTACCAGCTGAAGGTGCTTGATGCCGCGCTTTATCACGCGCTGCAAGCCACCCGTCCGCGCGCGCTGCGCATTCCACGCACCGGGCCGGAGCGGGTCCACTACCTGGTGGTGCGCTTCCTCACCTCGGCCTTCTCGCTCAAGCTTGAGGATCTGGCTGACGAGTGGTTTGTCAGCCGCGCCACGCTGCAAAACGATATGACCGAGGTGCGCGAGTGGTTCTCCCGCTACCGCCTGACGCTGGAGACCCGCCCGCGCCACGGCATGAAGCTCTTCGGCAGCGAAATGGCGCTGCGCGCCTGCCTCACCGACCTGCTGTGGGAACTGGCGCAGCTCAATGCCCATAACCCGCTGATTACCGAAGATGCCCTTAATGCGGGCGTGCCGGAGGCACTGGCGCCGTTTCTGCACGACTGCTTTAGCCGCTACCATATTCGCCTCACCGATGAGGGCGATCGCTTTATTCAGCTCTACTGCGCCGTCGCCGTGCGGCGTATCAGCGAAGGGTTTCCGCTCTCGGAGTTCACCGCCGACGATGGTGATGAGCAGGTGCATCACGCCGCACGGGATATTGCCAGTGCGTTGCAGCAGCTGGCGGGCAAACCGTTGGCGGAGGCGGAGGAGCACTGGCTGCGGGTGCATATCGCCGCCCGGCGGGTGCAGGATCCGGCACCCAGCGCCATCAGCGCCGATGATGACGAAACGCTGGTGAACTACATCCTTGGCTATATCAACACCCACTATAACTACAACCTGCAGGGCGATGCGCAGCTGCATGCCGACCTGCTGACCCATATCAAAACCATGATCACCCGCGTGCGCTACCAGATCATGATCCCTAACCCCTTGCTGGATAACATAAAACAGCACTACCCGATGGCGTGGGATATGACGCTGGCGGCAGTGTCGAGCTGGGGGAAATATACGCCCTATACCATCAGCGAAAATGAGATCGGTTTTCTGGTGCTGCATATCGGCGTCGGGCTGGAGCGGCACTACAACGTTGGCTACCAGCGCCAGCCGCGCGTGCTGCTGGTATGCGATGCCGGAAATGCGATGGTGCGGATGATTGAAGCGGTGCTGGCACGCAAATATCCGCAAATCGTCATTACCCGCACCGTGACGCTGCGCGACTACGAGCAGTGCGACACGCTGGCGGAAGATTTTGTTATCTCTACCGCGCGCATCAGCGAAAAAGATAAACCGGTGGTGATCATCGCGCCGTTCCCCAGCGACTATCAGCTGGAGCAGATTGGCAAATTGGTGCTGGTGGATCGCACCCGCCCGTGGATGCTGAAGAAGTATTTCGACGCCGCCCACTTTCGCATTATCGACGAGGCGATGGATCAGCAAACCCTGTTTCGCACCCTCTGCGCCGAGCTACAGCAGGAGGGCTTTGTCGATGGCGAGTTCCTCGATTCGGTGGTGGAGCGCGAAGCAATTGTCAGCACCCTGCTCGGCGAAGGCATCGCGCTGCCGCACGCCCTTGGCCTGCTGGCGAAGAAAACCGTGGTTTACACCGTGCTGGCCCCGCAGGGCATCGCCTGGGGCGATGAGACGGCGCACGTTATCTTTTTACTGGCGATCAGCAAAAGCGAGTATGAAGAGGCGATGGCGATCTACGATATCTTCGTCACCTTCCTGCGCGAACGCGCCACCGCCAGGCTCTGCGCCTGCGCCGATTTCGACACCTTTCAACGCGTGGCGATGGCCTGCGTCAGCCGGTTTTGAGAGCGGTTATCCAAAAACAGATGTAATGCCAATGTAATGCTATATTGCATTACACACTCCCACCTGCCCGGAGGCATAATGGCAACGCTCAATGTTCGACTGGATGACAAGCTCAAAGAGGAGGCCTGGAAAGTGCTGGAGAAACTCGACATTACGCCCACCGAAGCGGTGCGCCTGCTGTTTCAATACGTTGCCGAGAATGGCCGCATGCCGGTTAAAACCGTAACGGTGAGCGAAGACGAAGCGGCACTGCTGGAGGTGGTCAGAGAGCGCCTGGCGAACCCGCAAAAAGGGATCAAGGTCAGGCTGGATGATCTATGAGCTGGCGTTTGATCCGCGCGCGTTGAAAGAGTGGAAAAAACTGGGCGTGACGGTTCAGGCGCAGTTTAAAAAGAAGCTCGCAGAAGTGCTGGTTCAGCCGAGAGTAGAAAAAGCCCGGCTGCATGGCTTGCCGGATTGCTACAAGATAAAGCTTCGTGCCTCGGGCTATCGGTTGATTTACCAGGTCAGAGACAACGTGGTGACGGTGTTTGTCGTGGCGATTGGTAAGCGTGAAAAAGAGGCGGCTTACCACAGCGCCACTCACCGTCTGTAACCCCATCACCGCAAGTGGTGCACCACCTGATTGCTGCTGCCGCGCCAGATCAGCATCGGGTCTTTCAGATCCTGCATAAATTTCCCGTCGATCAGCACATTGATCAGCTCTACTACCTCCTGCTGCGCGGTGTTTAGCTCATCGATTTTATACCCGGTCCACACCCAGATATCTTTGCCGGGGCATTCGGCGCGGATGCGTTTTACCAGCTTTAAAATATCGGGCACGTTTTGCGGATGCAGCGGATCGCCGCCGGAAAGCGAGATCCCCTGGCGCTTAATACGCGTGTCGTTGAGATGGGCGATGATCCGATCCTCCATCTCCTGCGTGAACGGCAGGCCGGAGTTCAGCCGCCAGGTGCTTTTGTTGTAGCAGCCCGGGCACTCATGCACGCAGCCGGAGACAAACAGGGTGCAGCGGGTGCCGGGGCCATTCACAATGTCGACGGCATAGTATTGATGATATTTCATTTTCGCTTCCCACTTGACGCCATAACTGTGTTGGCTGCGCTCACTCACCCGGGTCACTTACTTATGTAAGCTGCCGGGATTCCTTCGTTTGCCGCCTTGTTATTACGTCAATTGCTTTGCGAAATCGCTACCTGCTTGACGCCATAACTGTGTTGCGAAATCGCTTTAGAGTCGCTTTGCAAAAAACCAGGATGGGGCAACCGTAGGCCCGATAAGCGTCGCGCCATCGGGCACATCACCGGGCTTAGCCAATCTGCCCATTGCCTAGGTGTTTCACGCGGCGTTTTACCTCTTCCTGCTTGCCGGCGTTGAACGGGCGCGCGTCCGGGCTGCCGAGATAACCGCACACGCGGCGGGTCACCGACACGCGGGAGGCGTCATGGTTGCCGCATTTCGGGCAGGTAAAGCCTTTACTGGTGCAGGCAAACTCGCCGGTAAAACCGCACTCATAACACTCATCAATCGGCGTATTGGTGCCGTAATAGGGCACATGCTGATAGCTGTAATCCCACACATCCTCCAGCGCGCGCAGGTTGTGCTGAATGTTCGGGTACTCGCCGTAACAGATAAACCCGCCGCTGGCTAACGGTGGATAGGGCGCTTCGAAGTCGATTTTGTCGTACGGGTTCACCTTCTTCTCCACGTCGAGGTGGAAGCTGTTGGTGTAATACCCTTTATCGGTCACGCCATCGACCACGCCAAAATCGGCGGTATCGATGCGGCAGAAGCGGTCGCAGAGGTTTTCGCTCGGCGTGCTGTAGAGGCTGAAGCCGTAGCCGGTCTCCTCTTTCCACTGATCCACCGCCTGGCGCAGGCGATCGACGATCGCCACGCCTTTCGCGCGCAGGGTTTCGCTGTCGTAGATATGTTTATTGCCGGAAAGGGCATTGATGGTCTCATGAATGCCGATATAGCCCAGCGAGATCGACGCGCGACCGTTTTTGAAAATCGGCGCAATATCATCGTCCGCTTGCAGACGCACGCCGCACGCGCCCTCCATATAGAGGATCGGTGCTACACGCGCTTTCACCCCTTCAAGGCGGGCGATGCGGGTCATCAGCGCTTTACGTGCCAGCGCTAAGCGGCTATCCAGCAGCTTCCAGAAAGCGGCTTCATCCCCTTTCGCCTCCAGCGCGATGCGCGGCAGGTTAAGGCTGATAACGCCAAGGTTGTTGCGCCCGTCGTGGATCTGCTCACCGTTCTCTTCATACACGCCGAGGAAGCTGCGGCAGCCCATCGGGGTTTTAAACGAGCCGGTCACTTTCACAACCTGGTCATAGTTGAGAATGTCCGGGTACATGCGCTTGCTCGCGCACTCCAGCGCCAGCTGTTTGATGTCGTAATTTGGATCGCTGAACTTGTGGTTCAGCCCGTCGCGAATGGCAAACACCAGTTTCGGGAACACTGCGGTTTTGCGGTTTTTGCCTAAGCCCGCGATGCGGTTGCGCAGAATCGATTGCTGGATCAGGCGCGATTCCCAACTGGTACCGAGGCCAAAGCCGAAGGTGACAAACGGCGTCTGGCCGTTGGCGGTATGCAGCGTGTTGACCTCATACTCCAGCGACTGAAACGCGTCGTAGCACTCCTTCTCGGTGCGCGAGCGGGCGTAGCCGTCGGCGTCTGCGATCTGCCACTCGTTGGCCACTTTGCGATGCTTTTCAAAACTCTCAGTAACAAAGGGTGCCAGTACTTCATCAATACGGTTGATGGTGGTGCCGCCATAAATATGGCTGGCGACCTGGGCGATAATCTGCGCGGTCACCGCCGTGGCGGTGGAGATCGATTTCGGCGGCTCAATCTCCGCGTTGCCCATCTTAAAGCCGTGAGTGAGCATCCCCTTCAGGTCGATCAACATGCAGTTGAACATCGGGAAGAAGGGTGAGTAGTCGAGATCGTGGTAGTGGATCTCGCCGCGCTCATGGGCCTGCACCACATCGCGCGGCAGCAGGTGCTGGCGGGCGTAGTGCTTAGCGACAATCCCCGCCAGCAGGTCGCGCTGGGTCGGGATCACTTTACTGTCTTTGTTGGCGTTCTCGTTAAGCAGCGCCGAGTTGGTCTGCTCCACCAGGCCGCGGATCTCCTGGTTCAGGCGGCCACGCTTTTCGCGGGCGATGTCGCGGTCGTGACGGTACTCAATATAGGCGCGCGCCAGCTGCTTGTAGGGGCCGGACATCAGCTGGTTTTCAACGGCGGTCTGGATTTCGCTGATATCGACCTGCGCGCGATCCTCCATCTGGCTACTGATAACTGCTGCGACGGTGGCGCAATAGTCTGCGTCATCGACTCCCGCTGCGGTTGCGGCGCGCCAGATTGCCTCCTGGATCCGCGCCGAGCTGAAAGGCACTTTACAGCCATCTCGTTTCATCACATGCGGTGTCATGATCACTCCCTTCTGCAAAACAGGTTATCCACACGATAAAGACGCCCCATCTGTTGGTTATTCATTATTAAAACCAATAAGTTCGTCCCGTTCTGGCCCCGATTATCCACAGAATGACGTGCATTCCGGGCGGTAGGTTTGTTCGTATAATAGTCAAGAACTACAACATGTAGGGCCGGCGAGCATTCTAATTTCTATATATAGTGATTTGCATCAAAGATGTTTACGTCTTTTTTGACTCAGGACAAAGTAAAAATCTGACGCTACAGCGGGCGGGGCATTCAGGGGAGATATAAAATTTCACGCTTTTATGATGATTAAAAATGCATCAAAAAAGCGTGCAAAAGTTAAACCAGACGGGCTGGGATCACATGCTGGCGTGGTGCATCAACGTCGGTCACCTGGGCGATCAGCTGCGCCGCCGCCTGACGACCGGCTTCGGCGTAGCCCGGATCGACGGTGAGGATCTCCGGGTGGAGAAAATTGATAAGGGACGTGTTGCCGACGCTGGCAAGCTGAAGCGTGATGCGCCGCTCCTGCAGATATTTGCTGGCACCCAGGGCGAGGCTGTCGCTGGCGCAGAGCAGCGCCGTGGTCTCGGGTGTCAGCACCTGAGCCACATGATCGTAACCCGGCTGCATACCCAGGCCGGGCAGCACCGCGCGCGGCGTCAGATTGTGCTGGCGGCAAAACGCCTCATAAGCCTGGTGGCGGCGCTTGCCGGTGGTGACATCGCTGTGCGGGACGCCAATAAAAGCGATCTGCCGGTGCCCCTCGGCATAGAGCTTCGCCATAAGCAGTTCAATGGCACCCTCATCGTCATAACTGACGGAGGAAAAGCCGCTGACGTCGCGCGCCATCACCACCAGCGAGTCGCGCCAGGCGGCAAGCAGGCAGGGGGTAATGCCGGTAAAGCCGAACAGCACCACGCCGTCGATATTACGCTGGCTCAGCATCTGCAAATGCTCCGCCACCAGCTCCGGCTGAAAGCGGCTCTCCATCATGATCGGGTCGTAGCCCTGCTCATAAAAGGCCGGCAGCATGGTTTGTACCGCCAGGTTTTCAGCGCGGGAGTCGAGCCGCGTCACGATAATCGCCACCACTTTGTCACTCTGCCCGCGCATGGCGCGTGCGGAGCGGGAAGGGGAGAAGCCATGCTGATTCACCACCGCCGCCACCCGTTCGCGCGTCTGCTGGCTGACGCCATTTTCATTGTTCAGCACGCGCGAGACGGTCGATTTTCCCACGCCGCTTAAACGCGCGATGTCATTAATGGTCAGCCGGTTTGGCATGCAGCACTCCTGATACTGGCGATGGGGGTTGGCAGAGTCAGAAAGTGTTGCACTTCAGAGCAAATAACAACAATGAGTAAAGTCTGGTTTATCCCTGCGCGGCGCGAGTGGCGGTCGTATACGTTCGGTTTACATTTCGGGGTATATGATACCGCTGCGTAATCATTCCCTTTTAACCCTTACCGGAGGCGCTATGGATCCCGATCCCACCCCTCATCCCCGATGGAGAAGACCCTTCCGGTAAGCCCGCATTTGCTGCCTTACCGGATGCGTAAGGCAGCGACGTCATCTCGTCCCTGCCCGAGTTATTAACACCTGCTGGTGCGGCATCGTCGCGCCCGTAGTTAACGCACCCGCGTGAGGCGGGGGCAAGGACATCGCTATGCTGAAAACATTTACCCGGCAGCTTTTCGCTCGCCTGAACCGCCACTTACCGCGCCGCCTGGTGGCGCGCGATCCGCTTCCCGGCGTGCGTAGCGCCATCCAGGGCGAGATCCCGCCCTCAATGAGTGAACGCTGCCTGCAAACGGCGCTGATGGAGCAGCCGAAGCTGTGGGAAACCTTTAACAGCCACCCGGAGGGGTTAAACGCGCAGGAGGTGCGCCTGGCGCGGGAGATCCACGGCGAGAACCTGATCCCGGCGCAGAAACCGTCGCCGTGGTGGGTGCATCTCTGGCTCTGCTACCGTAACCCGTTCAACCTGCTGCTCACCGTGCTCGGCATCATCTCCTATGCCTCGGAAGATCTCTTTGGCGCAGGGGTGATCGCGCTGATGGTGGCGATCTCCACCTTGCTGAACTGGTTGCAGGAAGCGCGCTCGACCAAAGCGGCGGATGCGTTAAAAGCGATGGTCACCAATACCGCGACGGTGCGGCGCGTGGTGAGTGATACCGGCGAGAGCGACTGGTGCGAGCTGCCGATCGATCAACTGGTGCCGGGCGATATCGTCAAGCTCTCCGCCGGGGATATGATCCCGGCGGATCTGCGCATCGTGCAGGCGCGGGATCTCTTTGTCGCCCAGGCGTCGCTGACCGGCGAATCACTGCCGGTTGAGAAGAGCGCCATCACCCGTCAGGTAGCGCAGAGCAACCCGCTGGAGTGCGATACCCTCTGCTTTATGGGCACTAACGTGGTGAGCGGCACCGCGCAGGCGCTGGTGATTGCTACCGGCGGCCAGACCTGGTTTGGGCAACTCGCCAGCCGGGTCGGCGAGCAGGAGAGCGAACCGAACGCCTTCCAGAAGGGGATCGGTCGCGTCAGCCTGCTGCTGATCCGCTTTATGCTGGTGATGACGCCCATCGTGCTGCTGATCAACGGTTTCACCAAAGGGGACTGGTGGGAAGCGGCGCTGTTTGCTCTCTCCGTCGCCGTTGGGCTGACGCCGGAGATGCTGCCGATGATTGTCACCTCGACGCTGGCGCGCGGCGCGGTGAAATTGTCAAAACAGAAAGTGATTGTGAAACACCTCGACGCCATTCAGAACTTTGGCGCGATGGATATTCTCTGCACCGATAAAACCGGCACGCTGACGCAGGACAAAATCGTGCTGGAGAACCACACCGACATCAGCGGGAGAGTGAGCGAGCGGGTGCTGCACTGCGCGTGGCTCAACAGCCACTACCAGACCGGGCTGAAAAACCTGCTCGATACCGCGGTGCTGGAGAGCGTCGAGGCGGAGATGGTGCAAACGCTCGCCACACAGTGGCGCAAAGTGGATGAGATCCCCTTTGATTTCGAGCGCCGCCGCATGTCGGTGGTGGTGGCGCAGGAGGCGGACGCCCATCAGCTGATTTGCAAAGGCGCGCTCAGCGAGATGCTCAGCGTCTGCGGCCATGTGCGCTACAACGGTGAGATTGTGCCGCTGGATCACAGCATGCTGCGGCGCATTGAGCGCGTCACCAGCACCCTTAACCGCCAGGGGCTGCGCGTCGTGGCGGTGGCGACCAAGTATCTGCCTGCGCGCAGCGGTGACTATCAGCGGATTGATGAGTCGGATCTGATCCTCGAAGGCTATATCGCGTTTCTCGATCCGCCGAAAGAGAGCACCGCCCCGGCGTTAAAGGCGCTGAAAGCCAGCGGCATCACCGTCAAAATCCTCACCGGCGACAGCGAGCTGGTTGCCGGCAAAGTGTGCCACGAAGTGGGCTTAGCGGTGGGCGATGTGCTGATTGGCAGCGAAATCGAACGCATGAGCGACAACGAGTTGGCGCACGTGGCGCAGCATGTGACGCTGTTTGCCCGCCTGACGCCGATGCACAAAGAGCGCATTGTGCGCCTGCTGAAACGCGAAGGGCACGTGGTGGGCTTTATGGGCGACGGCATTAACGATGCGCCAGCCCTGCGGGCGGCGGATATTGGTATCTCGGTGGATGGCGCGGTCGATATCGCCCGTGAAGCGGCGGATATCATCCTGCTGGAGAAGAGCCTGATGGTGCTGGAGCAGGGGGTAATCGAAGGGCGTCGCACCTTTGCCAATATGCTCAAGTACATCAAAATTACCGCCAGCTCGAACTTCGGGAATGTCTTTAGCGTACTGGTGGCCAGTGCGTTTCTGCCCTTCTTGCCGATGCTGCCGCTGCACTTGCTGATTCAGAACCTGATTTACGATGTGTCGCAGGTGGCGATCCCATTCGATAACGTCGACGAGGAGCAGATTGCGAAGCCGCAGCGCTGGAACCCGGCGGATCTGGGGCGTTTTATGGTCTTTTTCGGGCCGATCAGCTCCATCTTCGACATTATTACTTTTGCCGTGATGTGGTGGGTGTTTAAGGCCAATACGGTGGAGGCGCAAACCCTGTTCCAGTCCGGCTGGTTTGTGGTGGGCGTGCTGTCGCAAACCCTGATTGTGCATATGATCCGCACCCGCCGCGTGCCGTTTATTCAGAGCCGCCCCGCCTGGCCGCTGGTGGCGATGACGCTAATGGGCATCTGCGTTGGCATTGCGCTGCCCTTCTCACCGCTGGCGGGTTACCTGCAATTACAGGCGTTGCCGCTCGGCTATTTCCCGTGGCTGGTGGCGATCCTGGCGGGGTATATGATTTTGACCCAGTGCGTGAAGGGGATCTTTTACCGCCGCTATGGCTGGCAGTAACGCGGATAAGTGCCGGATGGCGCTGCGCTTATCCGGCCTACGCCGTTTCAGCAACATGGTCTTCCCATGCCTGATAAGGCGCAGTTTCGTAGGCCTGATAAGGCGAAGCCGCCATCAGGCATTGCGCCGGAGGGCGATGTGCGGGCTGTTTGCCGGATGGCGCTTCGCTTATCCGGCCTACGCCGTTTCAGCAACATGGTTTTCCCATGCCTGATAAGGCGCAGTTTCCCAGGCCTGATAAGGCGTAGCCGCCATCAGGCATTGCGCCAGCGGGCAATGTGCGGGTTGTTTGCCGGATGGCGCTTCGCTTATCCGGCCTACGCCGTTTCAGTAACATGGGTTTTCCCAGGCCTGATAAGGCGAAGCCGCCATCAGGCAAGGGCGCTGATGGCGGCGGGGGGCATTAACGACGAACGGCGATGGCTTCGATTTCGATTTTCACATCTTTCGGCAGACGGGCCACTTCGACACAGGAGCGCGCCGGGAAGGAGGCGTTATGCTCGGTGAAAAAGGCTTCGTAGGTGGCGTTAACGGTGGCGAAATCGTTGAGATCTTTGACGAAAACGGTGGTTTTCACGATGTCGCCCACGGTCAAACCTGCCGCTTCAACGATAGCTTTCACGTTCTCCAGCGACTGGCGCGCCTGGGCATCGATCGCATCCGGCACGCTGCCGGTTTTCGGATCGACCGGGATCTGACCGGAAGTCAGGATCATATTGCCCAGATCGACGGCCTGCACATAAGGACCAATCGCGGCTGGCGCGTTTTCCGTGGCGATAACTTTAGTCATAAATCACTCCTGTAATCTGCGGTAAAAGGGATGCCGATCCATTATAGGGAGGGCACCCGGCTTTACCAGCCGCAATTAGTTAGCCAGCACCACGTGGTGCGAGAACTCTTTTTCACAATATTTGCACTTCAGCGCGATGTCGTTTTCGCGCTTTTTCACCGCAAAACTCGACGACACCGGTTCGGCATGGCTGATGCAGTTGCTGTTCGGGCAGGTCAGCACGCCGCTGATGCGCTCAGGCAGGCTTGGGCGCGATTTGCCCACCACTTCATACTCATCAATGCGGTTCACCGTCGCCTGCGGCGCATAGAGCGCCAGCTGGTTCACCTGCTCGTCGGTCAGAAAGGTATTCTCGATTTTAATCAGATCTTTACGGCCCATTTCACCGGAAGGCAGGTTCAGGCCGATGGTGATGCGCTGATCCGTTTCCGTCAGCTTGAACAGCGTCAGCAACTTAAAGCCGATACGCGCCGGAATATGGTCAATCACGGTGCCACGTTTGATGGCTTCGACCTGAAGTTTGTTGTCATGCGTCATTATCGTTTCCCTCTTACAGAGCCAAATCGCGATTCAGAACCAGCGCCAGCAGCGCCTGGCGGGCGTAAATACCGTTCCCGGCCTGCTGGAAGTACCAGGCGTGCGGGGTTTTATCGACATCGGTGGTGATCTCATCGACGCGCGGCAGCGGGTGCAGCACTTTCATATTGCTGCGCGCACCCTCAAGGTCGGCGGCGCGCAGCACAAACTGCGCTTTGACGTTGGCATACTCCGACGGATCGAGGCGCTCTTTCTGTACGCGCGTCATATAGAGAATATCGACCTCGGCCATCACCTCGTCGATGCTGGCGTGCAGGCTCCAGGCGATCCCTTTTTCATCCAGCATATCGAGGATGTACTGCGGCATTGCCAGCGCGTCCGGGGCGATAAAGTAAAAACGGTTGCCGTTGAATTTCGCAAGCGCCTGCGCCAGCGAGTGCACGGTACGGCCATATTTCAGATCGCCCACCATCGCAATATTGAGATTTTCCAGACGGCCCTGGGTCTCCTGAATGGTAAAGAGATCCAGCAGCGTCTGCGTCGGATGCTGATTCGCACCGTCGCCAGCGTTGAGGATCGGAATGCCGCCGGAGAACTCCGTCGCCAGGCGCGCCGCGCCCTCCTGCGGGTGGCGCATCACAATCGCATCGACATAGGTGCTAATCACCGAAATGGTGTCCGCCAGCGTTTCGCCCTTCTTGCCGAGCGAGGTGTTACTGCTGTCGGAGAAGCCGACCACGCTTGCGCCCAGGCGGTGCATCGCGGTTTCAAAAGATAGACGCGTGCGGGTGGAGGCTTCGAAGAAGCAGCTGGCGATCACTTTATGCTTCAGCAGCTCCGGCTGCGGGTTGGCTTTCAGGCTCGCCGCCGTGTGGAGTACCCGTTCAAGTTCTTCGCGGCTGAGATCGTTTATGGAAATGATATGTTTCTGATATAGCGGATTAGCCATGGTTATCTCCTGACGACGGCGCAAAAAAAAGCCCCTCAAAAGAGGGGCTGGATATGGGGTAAGCCACGGGAGCGAAAAACGGCAGGCCTGCGCCTTTGTTAAGACGCGGTAAGAGAGACTCTCGAACACACTGGACCATGCTTCCTCCCGGCAAATTGTCCCGGATTATACGCAGCTGTTTTCGCGGATCAAGCGTTTGATGCACACTTTACGCAGTGCAAACGGTTCTCTATGAATAGTAATGCGCTTTAACCGCCGCTTACGCGCCAGCGTTGAAACATGCGTTAACGCAAAACTCAGGCAGATAGGGGTAGCAGGGGCCAGAGAATCCTCGTATAAATGGTGGAAATGAAACGCTGTTTTAATTGAGGGTTTAGCAATGATCGTTGGCAATATTCACAACCTACAACCCTGGCTGCCGGAAGAGCTGCGCCAGGCGATTGAGCATATCAAGCAGCACGTGACCGCAGCGACGCCGGTTGGCAAACATGATATCGATGGCAACCGCCTCTTTTACCTCGTGTCGGAAGATATGACGCAGCCCTTTGCCGAGCGCCGCGCCGAGTATCACGCGCGCTATCTGGATATCCAGATTGTTTTAAAAGGCGAAGAGGGGATGACCTTTAGCACGCAGCCTGCGGGCGCGCCGGATACCGACTGGCTGGCGGATAAAGATATCGCCTTTTTGCCGCAGGGCGAGCAGGAGAAAACCGTGGTGCTGAGCGCCGGGGATTTTGTCGTCTTCTATCCTGGCGAAGTGCATAAACCGCTCTGCGCGGTCAACGCACCGGCGCAGGTGCGCAAAGTGGTGGTTAAGCTGCTGGTGGCCTGATTTTCCCCCTCTCTGCGAGGAGAGGGGAAGCGCCTTACTCGCTGAGCGTGGCGACCATCACCGCTTTGATGGTGTGCATGCGGTTTTCCGCCTGATCAAACACCACGCTTGCCCGCGATTCGAACACTTCATCCGTCACTTCCATCCCGCCGTGCAGGCCGAACTCCTGCGCCATCTGCTTGCCAAGCGCGGTCTGATCGTCATGAAACGCCGGCAGACAGTGGAGAAACTTCACCTGGGGGTTGCCGGTCAGCGACAGCATTTTGCTGTTGACCTGGTAAGGACGCAGCAGGGCGATGCGCTCTGCCCACTTCTCTTTCGCTTCGCCCATCGACACCCAGACATCGGTGTAGATAAAGTCCGCATCTTTCACGCCGACGGCGACATCTTCGGTCAGCAGAATATTGCCGCCGTTTTTCACCGCCTGCGCCTGGCACTCTGCCACCAGACTCGCCTCCGGCCAGCAGGCTTTCGGTGCTACAAGGCGTAGATCGAGGCCCACCAGCGCGGCGGCTTCCAGCATTGAATTGCCCATGTTGTTACGCGCATCGCCTGCATAAACCAGCGTCATCTGGTTAAAGGCTTTGCCCGGCAGGTGCTCGCGCATGGTGAGCAGATCCGCCAGCAGCTGCGTGGGGTGAAACTCATCGGTTAAGCCGTTCCACACCGGCACGCCCGCGAAGCGTGCCAGGGTTTCAACAATCTCCTGGCCGTAGCCGCGATACTGAATGCCGTCATACATCCGGCCCAGTACGCGCGCGGTATCTTTAATTGACTCTTTATGCCCGATTTGACTACCGCTTGGGCCGAGGTAGGTGACGCGAGCGCCCTGATCGTAAGCGGCAACTTCGAAAGAGCATCGTGTGCGGGTAGAGTCTTTTTCGAAGATGAGCGCGATGTTTTTGCCGGTAAGCTTCAGGACTTCCTGGCCTTTTTTCTTATCTGATTTGAGTTGCGCGGCAAGTTGCAGCAGAGCGTGGATTTCAGCAGGGGTAAAGTCGAGCAGTTTTAGAAAATGTTTCTGGTAAAAAGGTGACATTTTTTCCTCGCATGGCGAACGCCACTTATTGAATTAAAATTCAATCTATATGGATGAATATTCATTTGCAACCCTGAGGGATAAATCTTTTCGGCGAAGAGTGGAGGCAACGGCGGCGGTGTGTGACAATAAGAGTATCTGCCACTTTGATGAGGAACGACCCATGGCAAACCCGGAACACCTGGAAGAGCAGCGCGAAGAGACGCGTTTGATTATTGAAGAGTTGCTGGAAGATGGCAGCGATCCTGATGCGCTCTACACCATTGAGCATCACCTGTCGGCAGATGATTTCGAAACGCTGGAAAAAGCGGCCGTTGAAGCCTTCAAACTCGGCTACGAAGTGACCGAGCCGGAAGAGCTGGAGCTGGAAGAGGGCGAAGTGGTCATTTGCTGCGACGTGCTGAGCGAAAGCGCGCTGAATGCCGATCTGATCGACGCGCAGGTTGAGCAACTGATCAACCTGGCAGAGAAATTCGACGTTGAGTACGACGGTTGGGGCACGTACTACGAAGACCCGAACGGCGAAGAGGGCGACGACGAAGACGACGAAGATTACGTTGACGAAGAAGATGACGGTGTCCGTCACTAAGTGAACGTTGCGGCAGCGCCCCGCTGCCGCAAAGCAAGGAAATGCCATGGATTATCCGCAACTACTCGCCCCGGTTCGCGCTTTTCTGCACTGCCCAACCCCCACCGCCTGGATAGAGAAAGCCCGCCAGCCCGAGATGCTGCCGCTGCTGCTTACCGATCACCTGGTCTGCGAACTGAAGGCCGCCCAAACCGCCATGCTGCTGGTGCGCCGCTACGTTGCCGATAAAACCGGCTCAGAAGCGCTGCTCGGCTGGCTGAAACCCTATGAAGAGTTTACCTTCCGCGAAGGCCCGGAACCTGACTTTGTCGCCCTGCATAAGCAGATCGGCAAAAGCGTGATGCCACAGACCGATGATGCCTGGGGCCAGGCGCTGATCGACAGCATGGTGCTGCTGATCAAAGAGGAGCTGCACCACTTCTGGCAGGTGCGCGAAGCGATGCTCGCCCGCAACATTCCCTATGTGAAAATTACCGCCAGCCGCTATGCCAAAGGAATGCTGAAAGAAGTTCGCACTCATGAACCGCTGACTCTGGTCGATAAATTAATTTGCGGTGCCTATATCGAAGCGCGCTCCTGCGAACGCTTCGCCGCGCTTGCGCCGTGTCTTGACGCGGAGTTGCAAAAATTTTATCTGTCGCTTCTGCGATCCGAAGCGCGCCACTACCAGGACTACCTCGCGCTGGCGCAGCAGATTTCGGCCACCGATATTGCGCCGCGCGTGCGCCATTTCGGCGAAGTGGAAGCGGCGCTGATTAGCTCACCGGATACGGAGTTCCGTTTTCACAGCGGCGTACCGGCCTGATTTGAGATCAAAGGAAAATAATGAACTGGACACATATCCTGATGGCGGGCTACGCCGGGATGGCGATCGCCGTGGTCGCCAGCCTGCTGCGTAAAAAAGGGTGGCTGAGCAAAGGAAGCGCGATCGTGCTGGTGGTGGTATTTATCGCCCTGTGGAACGTGATCGACATTAAATATTTGCAGGGAGAGAAGTTAGCCCAGACCGCGGATGAGAAGTTTGACGCGACGGTGCAGCAGGTCCCGGCGTGGAAATTTATTGCCGAACACGATCCCGCCCTGATGGCGAAACTGCGCGCCCAGGTGATGGTGATGATGAAAGAGGGGGCGAATGAGCAGAAGGTGATCGACGCCATTCAGCCGCAGATCCTCGCGGTGCAGATGCAACGTTTGCAGTTTGCGCCGGACGACCTGGTGGTCGCCGAAATGCGCGTGATGATGGAGCAGGCCGCCGAAATTCAGGCGAAGAGCGATGATGCCTGTTTCCGCTTTCAATACCCGGCGGTAAAAGGGGGCATCAACCCGGTGCGCTTTATCTCCCCGGAGATGTTAAAACGCCGCCTCGACACTGAAGCCGCCATGCTCAACGCCTCTTACGGGCCCAATAAACACACGGTGACAGCCGAAGAGCGCGCCAATGCGCAGCGGGATGTGGCGATTGTGGTACAGCCGATGGCGCAGAAGTATGGTCAGGATCTGCAACTGCTGGATGCACCGCAAAATGCCATCGGCAAAGAGAAGCTGGTCTGCGATATGCTGCAACAGCTTTGGGGTGATGTACTGGCGCTACCGCCGCAGAAAGCCGCCGCGATTGTGCGGCTGGTGCTGGCGTCGGAAGAGCAGTGATGGTGCGGGCCGATGCGCCCGCACTTGATTAGAGCGTTTTTAACATTCGCACTTCGCAATCGACGTGCCCGGTGCAGCCCAGCGGGCCGTCGATATGCGCAAACCCCAGGTGCTCATACAGACCGATGGCGTCGGTTAAAAAGGCGGTAGTCTCTAAATAGCAGCGCGTGAAGCCGCTTTTTTTCGCGTGATCGAGCGCCATCAGCGCCAGCTTTTTCGCCAGCCCCTTGCCGCGCGCGCAGGGCAGAAAATACATCTTTTGCAGCTCACAGATATCCGGCTCGCTGCACTTCAATGGCGCCACGCCGCCGCCGCCCACCACGTCGCCATTCAACTCCACGACCCAGTAAGCGCAGCCTTCGCGGCTATATAACTGATAAAGCTCGTCCAGTTCAGGATCGGCAACGGTGTAGCCTTTATCAGCCGTCAGGCCATATTCGGCTGACACCTGACGGATCACCGAGGCGATAGCCGCATTATCAGTCGCGGCAATGCGGCGCATTTTGACCTCTACCGGCGCGGTTACATTCATTTTCGCACTCTGTCTGTTGCTTTTTCGGGGATCCTGGTTAATACCACTACAGGGCCCATCTGGCAAGACCAGGAATATTGGGCGCTATTTTTTTGACCGTAAGGTATTTACACTGCACAGTGGAGATAATTCTTAAGCAATATTGCTGTGGTTAACTCCGTTAGCACCTCTTTTTTACAATAAGGATTGTTATGACTTCCGACATTCATGCTTCTGTGGCGGCTCCCGTGCGCCATTTCCGCTTTCAGGGTAGCGGGAAAGGCTATTTCGTTGTTTGGCTGGTTAATATTCTGCTGACCTTAATAACGCTGGGGATTTATTTACCGTGGGCGTTAATTCGCGCGCGTCGTTATTTCTACGAAAACACCGAGCTGGAGGGCGCGCGTTTCTCTTACCACGCGACCGGCAGCTCCATTTTTGTTGGCTGGCTCTGCCTGCTGGCGCTGTATGCGATTTTTTTAATTAACGTGGTACATGGGAACGTTATTCTGCAACTCTGCATGATGGGTTTATTTATTCTCTTCTTCCCATGGTTAATTACGCAGGGTCTGCGTTATCAGATGCTGATGACCGAGATTAACGGCGTGCGCTTTAACTTTTACGCCAGCCCGCTGCGCGCGTGGTGGGTGATGATGGGCTGCCCGCTGCTGATTATGGTTGGCGTGGGGATTATTTTCTCTATCTTCGCAACGATGGTGGCAAGCAGTGGTTCGATTGGCGCCATTGTTACGGTAGGCATCGTCGGATCGCTGGCCGTATTGCTGGGTATTGGCGTGATGCAGGGCGTATTTGCCGCGCAGTGGTATGGCATGCTGGCGAATAATTTGCAGTACGGCAAATTAAAATTCTCCGGCAGCTTCTCGATGAAAAAATGTATCGGTATTGTGCTGCTGTCGATGCTGCTGTTTATTCCGTTTATCGCGCTGGTGATGGTATTGATTGTGCCGGCGATGATTGAACTGATGCAGTCTGCCTATTTACTGCAGGGCGATCCTGAGCAGATGGCGATGATGATGGGCCCGATGTACGGCAAAATCATGCTCACCTACCTGATCTATATTCTTGGCGCGATTGTCTGCTTTACCTTTGCTTTCGTGAAGCTGCGCGCTTACCTCTATAGCCAGCTGGTGCTGGAAGGGGATATTCGCTTCTCTTCCACGGTGACTGTTGGGCGC
The DNA here is from genome assembly GCF_016624785.1 of Kosakonia sp. S42. Lineage (NCBI taxonomy): Bacteria > Pseudomonadati > Pseudomonadota > Gammaproteobacteria > Enterobacterales > Enterobacteriaceae > Kosakonia > Kosakonia sp. S42. The sequence goes on from NZ_JACVTW010000033.1 coordinate 23,897, forward strand.
ATGTTGTGGATCGCCATCAGTAATATGGCGGTGTGCCTGGTGACGCTGTTCCTGGCGTGGCCGTGGGCGAAGGTGCGTATGACCCGCTACCTGCTGGAAAATACCCATGTGCACGGCAATCTGGAAGCGCTGACGCTGGAAGATCACGGCGTGCAGCCGGCGAAAGATCCGGCTAACCTGCTGGCGCGTGGTTTGTCGTTCTATCCGGCGGCGATTTAAGTTCGGTAGAACGTGCCGGATGGCGGCTGTGATTGAGTTCGGTTGAAAATGCCGGATGGCGGCTACGCCTTATCCGGCCTACAAATTAACAAAGCAGCGGGAGTTATCCCGCAGCCAATAAAAAAGCCGGGCGCGATGCCCGGCTTTTTTTCGTGCTGATGATTACAGCGCGGCGATAACCGCCTGCTGCTCAATCAGCTTCGCTTTGGTCTGCGCATAGCCGTCGAGCTTCTCACGCTCTTTGGCAATCACCGCTTCCGGCGCGCGGGCAACAAAGCCTTCGTTACCCAGCTTGCTCTCGATGCGGCCAATCTCCTGCTCAACCTTCGCCACCTCTTTCGCCAGACGCGCCAGCTCGGCCTCTTTGTCGATAAGACCGGCCATCGGGATCAGCAACTCCGCGCCATCAACGATCTTGGTGACCGAAACCGGCCCTTTCTCGTCGGCAGAGAGCAGCGTGATGCTCTCCAGACGCGCCAGCGTCTTCAGGAAGCTCAGGTTGTCGTTTACACGACGCTGCGCTTCAGGGCTGGCGCTGCGCAGCAGCAGCTCAAGCGGTTTACCCGGCGCGATGTTCATTTCGGCACGGATATTACGCACCGCAACGATCGCCTGCTTCAGCCACTCGGTATCGGCAACGGCCTGCTCATCCACCTGGGCGGCGTCAAAGCTCGGGAACGGTTGCAGCATGATGGTATCGGCATCAATGCCTTTCAGCACTTTCACGCGCTGCCAGATGGTTTCAGTGATAAACGGAATGATCGGGTGCGCCAGGCGCAGCAGACCTTCCAGCACCGTTACCAGCGTGTTGCGCGTGCCGCGCAGCTCGGCTTCGGAACCGCCGTTCATCACCGGTTTGGTCAGCTCCAGGTACCAGTCGCAGAACTGGTTCCAGGTGAACTCATACAGAATGCCGGCTGCAATATCGAAGCGGTAGCTGTCCAGCGCATCGCGGTACGCTTTGATGGTCTGGTTGAACTCGGCGAGGATCCAGCGATCCGCCAGCGACAGCACCATTTCGCCGCCGTTGAAGCCGCAATCCTGCTCTTCGGTGTTCATCAGCACAAAGCGGCTGGCGTTCCACAGCTTGTTACAGAAGTTACGGTAACCTTCCAGGCGCTTCATATCCCAGTTGATATCACGGCCGGTTGAGGCGAGTGCCGCGAGGGTGAAACGCAGGGCGTCGGTGCCGTGTGGCTCGATGCCGTCCGGGAACTGCTTCTCGGTGCGCTTGCGGATTTTTTCCGCCAGCTGCGGCTGCATCATGTTACCGGTGCGTTTTTCCAGCAGATCCGGCAGCGAAATACCGTCAACCATATCCAGCGGATCGATAACGTTGCCTTTCGATTTCGACATCTTCTGCCCTTCGTCATCGCGGATAAGACCGGTCATATAGACGGTCTTGAACGGCACCTGCGGTTTACCGTTCTCATCTTTGATGAAGTGCATGGTCATCATGATCATGCGCGCGATCCAGAAGAAGATGATGTCGAAGCCGCTCACCATCACGCTGGTCGGGTGGAACTGACGCAGCGCGTCGGTGTTTTCCGGCCAGCCGAGGGTAGAGAAGGTCCACAGCGCGGAAGAGAACCACGTGTCGAGCACGTCGTCGTCCTGGCGCAGCGCGACATCCGCAGAGAGGTTGTTCTCCTGGCGCACTTCCTCTTCGCTGCGGCCAACGTAGACGTTGCCGTCGTTGTCGTACCACGCCGGAATGCGGTGGCCCCACCACAGCTGGCGGGAGATACACCAGTCCTGAATGTCGCGCATCCAGGAGAAGTACATGTTTTCATACTGCTTCGGCACAAACTGGATATCGCCGTTCTCGACCGCTTCAACGGCCGGTTTCGCCAGCACATCGGCGCGCACGTACCACTGATCGGTGAGCATCGGTTCGATCACCACGCCGCCGCGATCGCCATACGGGACGGTCAGGTCGTGCGGTTTGATCTCTTCCAGCAGGCCAAGGGCGTCAACGGCAGCAACGATCGCTTTACGCGCGGCAAAGCGCTCCAGTTTCTGGAACTCCGCCGGGATATCGCTGGCGTAGACGTCGGATTCATTGCCTTTGGTGTCATACACTTCTGCGCTTTCGCGGATATCGCCGTCGAAGGTCAAAATGTTGATCATCGGCAGGGCGTGACGACGGCCCACTTCGTAGTCGTTAAAGTCGTGCGCCGGGGTGATCTTCACGCAGCCGGTGCCTTTTTCCATATCGGCGTGTTCGTCGCCAACAATCGGAATACGGCGGTTAACCAGCGGCAGCAGCACGAATTTGCCAATCAGATCTTTGTAGCGCGGATCTTCCGGGTTTACCGCGACGCCGGTATCGCCGAGCAGGGTTTCCGGACGGGTAGTGGCAACCACCAGGTAATCTTTACCTTCGGCGGTTTTTGCGCCGTCAGCCAGCGGGTAGCGGATGTGCCACATCGAGCCTTTGGACTCGCGGTTTTCCACTTCCAGATCGGAGATCGCAGTGCGCAGTTTCGGGTCCCAGTTTACCAGGCGTTTGCCACGGTAAATCAGATCCTCTTTGTAGAGACGGACGAACACCTCTTTCACGGCATTGGAGAGGCCTTCATCCATGGTGAAGCGCTCGCGCTCCCAGTCCACGGAGTTGCCGAGACGGCGCATCTGGCGGGTAATGGTGCCGCCGGATTCCGCTTTCCACTGCCAGATTTTGTCGATAAAGGCGTCGCGGCCGTAATCGTGGCGGGTTTTACCCTCTTCAGCGGCAATCTTACGCTCCACCACCATCTGGGTGGCGATACCCGCGTGGTCAGTACCGGCCTGCCAGAGGGTGTTTTTCCCCTGCATGCGCTGGTAGCGGATCATGGTGTCCATGATGGTCTGCTGGAAGGCGTGGCCCATATGCAAACTGCCGGTGACGTTCGGCGGCGGGATCATGATGCAGAAGCTTTCCTGGCTTTCATCACCGTTCGGTTTGAAATAGCCCTGCTTTTCCCACTGCTCGTACAGCGGCTGTTCGATATCTTTGGGGTTGTATGTCTTTTCCATTATTTCCAGGTTGCCGTGTTCAGGTTAAAACCGGCCACGCGGTAGGCTTTATAGCGTTCGCGAGCCAGTTGTTTCAGAGAGTCTTCGTGAGGGACGAAGTCTATCACTTCTGTGAAAGCGGTGGCAAAATCTGCAAATTCCGCGCGCAGGCTGATTAAGATGTCGCGCGGGCTGCTGTTACGTTTCGCCGGCCAGGCAATCTCGACCGGCGCACCGCCGCGCGGGCCTTCACCGGCCAGGTTGTGCGGCACAAAACTCTCCGCCGGTCGCGCCCACAGCGCTTCATCAAGACGAATGGCCTGCTGCTCATCGACGCAGGCGATCAGCACGCGCTTGCCATGACGCCAACGTTCTGCGGCAATCTCACACACCAGCTGCTCGACGGCGCTTAAACCATCTTGTTGGGTGTCATTGTCCAGTAAATAAAAAGTCGCATTTTTCATATCTTTACCCGTCGTCTTTCACGCTGCCTCTTTGTTGGCTGCCTTCGCATACCCCAGTCACATAGTTATCTATGCTCCTGGGATTTGCTCAGTTGCCGCCGCGATGCAACGCGAAATCCATAGGGTAAAGGATCCACATTGCGCGAGGTTGTTGTAGGCCGGATAAGCGTAGCGCCATCCGGCAATCAATCCGGCGCGGACGACGCTTACTCTTCGCCGTTAAATCCGGCGCGATTGAGCAGGAACTGCGACAGCATGGCGACCGGACGCCCGGTGGCGCCTTTCGCTTTACCGGAACGCCACGCGGTACCGGCGATGTCCAGGTGCGCCCAATTGTACTTGCGGGTAAAGCGCGCGAGGAAGCAGCCTGCGGTGATTGCACCACCAGGACGGCCGCCGATATTCGCCATATCCGCAAAATTAGACTCTAACTGCTCCTGATACTCATCGCTCATCGGCAGACGCCACGCGCGATCGCCCGCCTGCTCAGACGCGCCAATCAGCTCGTGAGCCAGCGGATTGTGGTTCGACAGCAGACCGGTAATGTGGTGGCCCAGCGCAATCACGCAGGCACCGGTTAACGTCGCCACGTCGATCACCGCTTCCGGCTCGAAGCGCTCAACGTAGGTCAGCACATCGCACAGCACCAGGCGGCCTTCGGCGTCGGTGTTCAACACTTCAACCGTCTGACCGGACATGGTGGTGAGCACATCGCCCGGGCGGTACGCGCGTCCGCCAGGCATGTTTTCACAGCCCGCCAGCACGCCGGTAACGTTGATCGGCAGTTGCAGTTCAGCCACCATGCGCATCACGCCATACACTGCCGCTGCGCCGCACATGTCGTACTTCATCTCATCCATGCCTTCGCCAGGCTTGAGGGAGATACCGCCGGAGTCGAAGGTCAGCCCTTTGCCGACCAGCACAATCGGGCGCGCGTCTTCAGACGGGTTGCCTTTGTACTCGATCACCGACATCAGGGATTCGTTCTGCGAACCCTGGCCGACGGCGAGATAGGAGCACATGCCCAGCTCGCGCATCTGCTGTTCGCCAATCACGCGGGTGGTGACGTTTTTGCTGTAGGAATCCGCCAGCTGGCGCGCGTGGGAGGCGAGATAGGCCGGGTTACAGATGTTTGGCGGCATATTGCCGAGATCTTTCGCCGCTTTGATACCGGCAGAGATCGCCAGACCATGCTGGATCGCGCGCTCGCCGCTGGTCAGCTCGCGACGGGTCGGCACGTTGAAGACCATTTTACGCAGCGGGCGACGCGGCTCGCTTTTGGTGGTCTTCAGCTGATCGAAGCTGTAGAGCGTCTCTTTCGCCGTCTCAACGGCCTGGCGCACTTTCCAGTAAGTGTTGCGCCCTTTAACGTGCAGTTCGGTCAGGAAGCAGACCGCTTCCATCGAGCCGGTATCATTCAGCGTATTGATGGTTTTCTGAATGACCTGCTTGTACTGACGCTCATCCAATTCACGCTCTTTTCCGCAACCAATCAGCAAAATACGTTCGGAAAGCACATTTGGCACATGGTGCAGCAGCAGGGTTTGACCCGGCTTGCCTTCCAGTTCGCCGCGACGCAGCAGCGCACTGATATAACCGTCGCTGATTTTATCCAGCTGCTCGGCAATCGGAGAGAGCCGGCGCGGTTCAAAGACGCCAACAACGATGCAGGCACTCCGCTGTTTCTCCGGGCTACCGCTTTTTACACTGAACTCCATGCACTACGCTCCTGAATCTTAAAGACAACGGCGGCGGCTACGGATAGAATTGCAAGCTTTCGTAACTCAGGTCCGCTGTTGCGGTGACTTCGTGTTAATCTTAACGTTACTGCGGTTTCGGCACGTCAGAATCGGGTCTCACGCACGTATCCGCTGAGTATATTAATCTTAGCGATCATTTCGACGACTCAAGAGAATAAATGACGTTTAAGCCATGAAACAAGCGATTTTCCAGGAAAAAGACTGGTTTTTACGGGCGTAATTAAAGTGATAATCACAAGATATCTGGTGCGGGAGACGCTGAAAAGCCAGCTTGCAATCCTATTCATCCTGCTTCTGATTTTCTTTTGTCAGAAATTGGTCAGGATTTTAGGCGCAGCCGCTGACGGCGAAATCCCCACGAACCTCGTTCTCTCTCTCCTCGGGCTTGGCGTGCCAGAGATGGCGCAGCTTATCCTGCCGCTGAGCCTCTTCCTGGGTCTGTTGATGACGCTGGGTAAACTTTATACAGAAAGTGAAATTACGGTGATGCACGCCTGCGGCCTGAGCCGGGCGGTGCTGGTGAAAGCCGCGCTTGTTCTGGCGCTGTTTACCGGTGTCGTGGCGGCGGTAAACGTGATGTGGGCCGGGCCGTGGTCTTCGCGCCATCAGGATCAGGTGCTGGCCGATGCCAAAGCCAACCCTGGCATGGCGGCGCTGGCGCAGGGCCAGTTCCAGCAGGCGACGGACGGCAACTCGGTGCTCTTTATCGAAGGCGTGGATGGTAAGAACTTCACCAACGTCTTCCTTGCCCAGCTGCGTCCAAAAGGCAACGCGCGTCCTTCTGTGGTGCTGGCGGACTCCGGGCAGCTCTCCCAGCATAAAGATGGTTCGCAGGTAGTGACCCTCAACAGCGGTACGCGCTTTGAAGGCACCGCGATGCTGCGCGACTTCCGCATTACCGATTTCCAGAACTACCAGGCCGTTATTGGTCATCAGGCCGTGGCGCTTGATCCGACGGATACCGAGCAGATGAACATGCGTACGCTGTTCAATACTGACAACCCGCGCGCAAGCGCCGAGCTGCACTGGCGTTTAACGCTGATTTTCGCCGTGGTGATGATGGCGCTGATGGTGGTTCCGCTGAGCGTGGTCAACCCGCGTCAGGGCCGCGTGCTCTCAATGCTGCCCGCGATGCTGCTCTATCTCATCTTCTTCCTGTTGCAGACCACCCTGCGCTCCAATGGCGCGAAAGGGAAGCTCGACCCGATGATCTGGATGTGGGCGGTTAACCTGCTCTATCTGGCGCTGGCCGTGGTGCTGAACCTGTGGGATACGGTGCCGATGCGCCGGGTTCGTGCCCGTTTTACCCGTAGAGGAGCGGTATAATGCAGGCTTTTGGCGTTCTCGACCGCTATATCGGTAAAACCATTTTTACCACCATCATGATGACCCTGTTCATGCTGGTGTCGCTCTCGGGCATCATCAAGTTTGTCGACCAGCTGAAAAAGGCCGGGCAGGGTAGCTACGATGCCCTCGGCGCAGGGCTCTATACCCTGCTCAGCATGCCGAAAGATATCCAGATCTTCTTCCCGATGGCGGCGCTGCTTGGCGCACTGCTTGGGCTGGGGATGCTGGCGCAGCGCAGCGAGCTGGTGGTAATGCAGGCCTCTGGCTTCACCCGTATGCAGGTTGCGCTGGCGGTGATGAAAACCGCGATCCCGCTGGTGCTGCTGACCATGGCGATCGGCGAGTGGGTTGCGCCGCAGGGCGAGCAGATGGCGCGTAACCAGCGTGCGCAGTCGATGTACGGCGGCTCGCTGCTCTCGACCCAGTCTGGCCTTTGGGCGAAAGATGGCAGTAACTTTGTTTACATTGAACGCGTGAAGAGCGACACCGAGCTGGGTGGCGTCAGTATCTATGCGTTCAATAAAGAGCGCCGTTTGCAGTCGGTGCGCTATGCCGCGTCGGCGAAGTTCGACGCCGAGCACAAAATCTGGAATCTGTCGCAGGTCGACGAGTCTAACCTGACCGACCCGAAACAGGTGACCGGCTCGCAGACCGTGAGCGGGACCTGGAAAACCAACCTGACGCCGGACAAGCTCGGTGTGGTGGCGCTCGATCCCGATGCGCTCTCCATCAGCGGCCTGCACAACTACGTGAAGTACCTGAAGTCGAGTGGCCAGGACGCCGGGCGCTACCAGCTCAATATGTGGAGCAAAATCTTCCAGCCGCTCTCCGTGGCGGTGATGATGCTGATGGCGCTGTCGTTTATCTTTGGCCCGCTGCGTAGCGTGGCGATGGGCGTACGCGTTATCACCGGCATCAGCTTCGGCTTTGTCTTCTACGTGCTGGATCAGATTTTCGGCCCTCTGACGCTGGTCTACGGCATTCCGCCGGTGGTCGGGGCGCTGCTGCCAAGCGCGTCGTTCTTCCTGCTGAGCCTGTGGCTGATGTCACGCAAGAGCCAGTAAATCCCAAGAGAGAGGCTGCGGCCTCTCTTCTTTTTTGCAAGGAGCACACGATGTTTTCCCTCGCCAGGCGCTTTGCGCTCCGTTTCTCTACCGCACTGCTGTTCGGCATCCTTAACGCCCTTTTCACCATGGCCGTATTGAGCGGGCAGTGGCTGACCTCGGCTGCGGGCGACAGCGCCCTGCTGGCTTTTGAAGCCGCGGTGGTGGTGCTGGCGCTGCTGCTGGTGCAGTGGCTTATCTGCCGTGCTGGTGCGCTGGCGCAGGCCGTTGGTACGGTGCGCCGCGGCTCGCCCGAAGAGGCGCAGGCGGATCGCGTGCTGGCACGTTTTAACGCGGCAGAGAGCCTGCTCGACCAGCTCTGGATGAGCGCGCTGCTGCCGGTGATTGCCGGGTTTTTCCTCCTCGATACGCACCTTGCGATGTACCTGCATGGCGGCCTGCTGCTGCTGGCTATCGCCGTTACCTTCTGGCAGGGCAACCGCCTCGACAAGCTGCGTAACACCCACGGTTACCACGCCGGTTTTGGCCGTACAACGCCCTGATACCTTTCAGTAAAATCTGGTCTTTGCCCCGCTGCGCCCGGTGCGGGCTATGCTTGAGGGATGTTTCACTACACTCCCGGAAGATTATGTCCAGATTCTTTTTCAACGACCGCAAACAGCTGGTCAACGACGCCATCGAAGGGCTGGTGATCTCCGCCCCGCATGGCAACCTTGTACGCCTTGAGAGCGATCTGGCGATCCGCATCGTCGCCCGCGCCGACTGGGATAAAAGCCGCGTGGCGGTTATCTCCGGCGGCGGCTCCGGCCATGAACCGGCCCACGCTGGGTTTGTCGGTAAAGGCATGCTCACCGCCGCCGTCTGCGGCGATCTCTTTGCTTCACCGAGCGTAGACGCGGTGCTGAACGCCATTGTGGCGGTAACCGGCGATCGCGGCTGCCTGCTGATTGTCAAAAACTACACCGGTGACCGGCTCAACTTCGGCCTCGCAGCCGAGAAGGCCAAACGCTACGGCCTGAAAGTGGAGATGGTGATTGTCGCCGATGACATCGCGCTGCCCGACAACAAACAGCCGCGCGGCATCGCTGGCACGGCGCTGGTGCATAAAATTGCTGGTTACGCCGCAGAGCAGGGCAAATCCCTGAGCGAAGTGCGCGACCTCGCCAAGCAGGCCTGCGACAACGTCTACAGCCTCGGGCTGGCGATGGAGAGCTGCAACCTGCCGGGCAGCGACAGCGAAGAGGGGCGCATTCAGCAGGGCCACGTTGAGCTTGGCCTCGGCATTCACGGCGAGCCGGGCGCGAGTACCCTTGAGACCCATAACAGCAAATCGCTGATCGATACGCTGGTCGAACCGCTGCGCGCGGCGGTACGTAACGATCGCGTGGCGGTGTTGATCAACAACCTCGGTGGCGTTTCGGCGCTGGAGATGGCACTGCTGACCAAAGAGCTGGCCCATTCGGCGCTGAAAGATCAACTGGCCTACCTGATTGGCCCCGCGCCGCTGGTCAGTTCGCTCGATATGAAAGGCTTCTCCCTTTCCCTGTTACGTTTAACGGATGAGTTTGAGCAGGCGCTCTGCGCCGAAGTGCAGACCGTCGGCTGGCAGAAACCGGTCGCCTTCGCGCCGATGAAAACCCAGCCGCACAAAGCCGTCTACACCGGGCTGGAGATTGAGCCTTCCGATAACCCGCAGGTAAAAGCGCTGGTCGGCACCGCGGCACAGACGCTGATTGACCTGGAAAACCGCCTGAACGCGCTGGATGCGAAAGTAGGCGATGGCGACACCGGCTCGACCTTTGCCGAAGGCGCGCGCGAGATCAAGCGCCTGCTGGAGCAGAACGCGCTGCCGCTGAACAACACCGCGCAGCTGCTACAACTGACTGGCGAGCGGCTGGCGACGGTGATGGGCGGCTCCAGCGGCGTGTTGATGTCGATCTTCTTTACCGCCGCAGGCCAGGCGGTGCATAACGCCACGCCGTTGCCTGACGCGCTGCTGCTGGGGTTAAAGCAGATGAAACACTATGGCGGGGCGGATCTCGGCGACCGCACGCTGATCGATGCGCTCCAACCGGCGCTGGAAGCCCTGCGCGATCGCGGATTAGCCGCTGCCATCGATGCCGCACAGAAAGGGGCAGAGAGCACCGCCACCATGCAGAAAGCGGGCGCGGGGCGTTCATCTTACGTCAACAGTGAGAACCTTGAGGGCGTGACCGATCCCGGCGCAGTAGCGATTGCCGAAGTGTTTGCCGCGATAGGGAAATAGGAAGAGGCGCCCGGTGGTTCACCGGGCACAGTTGCCGGATGGCGGCTTCGCCTTATCCGGCCTACGTGATGGTGCGCTCTGCTCAAACGGCATCTGATTATACGGCTGGCTGAAACGGCGCATGCCGGATGGCGGCTTCGCCTTATCCGGCCTACGTGA
>NZ_JACVTW010000034.1:0-32336 GCF_016624785.1 Kosakonia sp. S42
TTGCTAGTGACAACGTAACCCAGTATCCTATTCTGACTAACTTGACCTGACCAACTACAGGGGGTAAGCTTAAAATGTGTTCAATGAGAGGTGATATTATGGAGAAGGTTAACATCTACGATGCCAAAACTAACCTGTCCAAGATTGTTCAAGAGGTCGCCCGGACTGGTGAGCCAGTAGTGATCGCAAAGAACGGTCACGCTCTGGTAAAAGTCATCGCTTACAGAGAAGAGAAGCCTAAGCGCAAGTTAGGTTTCCTCAAAGGAAAGGGTAGCGTTCCTGCCAATTTTGACGATATGAATACCAACGAAATACAGGATATGTTCGAAGGGAAGTACGAGTAATGGATTACCTTTTAGATACCAACATTCTCCTGTTTATGGCCTACGACCCGGACAAGCTGAAGCAAGAGGTTGTAGAGCTGCTTGAAGATACTGAACAGACTCTTTGCTTTAGCGCTGCCAGTGTGTGGGAAGTCGTCATTAAGAGCGGCTTGAACAAGCCTGATTTCGATGTAGATCCAGAACAGTTCAGACATGGACTGTTTGAAGCTGGTTTGATTGAGATCCCCGTTAAAAGCGAGCATACGCTTGTTGTGGCCGATTTACCGGAGAAGCTACACAAAGACCCGTTTGACCGTCTTATCGTGGCTCAGGCTAAGCATAACAAGCTTCCATTGATTACCAGTGATAGTAAGCTGATTGAGTTTGTCAGCGACTACATAACCATCATACCTAACCGATAAAAGAAAGCCCCATAACAGGGGCTTTTCACCAATTAAGGATGTCTATATGACGGCGGAGTACAAGGAACTCATTGATAAAAGCTTGCGTGAAGCTAAAGAGGCCAGAGAAAAGCTAACCAAAGTAGACGGCATCAAAGTAGGTCCAATGCGTAAGCCAGATGCCGGATTGTATCTTTCTAACTACGCCAATCTCATTGTTAACAGACAGATAGATATTTTTGATGATGCTATGTTGCTTCTTGATAATGATCGGTTTCAAGCTGCTTGTATAATAAGCAGAGGAATGATTGAGACTCATGCTTTTTCAAGACTATTAAATAAGAAAATAGAAAAAATATTATTGAATAAGAATGGTTATGAAAGTGCAGATGAAGCTATTGAAACGGTGTTAAAATTTATAAATAGCTCACGTTTTAAAAAACAAGAACAAGAAAAAATAAAAGATGGAATATTTGACCCTAAAGATTTTATGTTTACTGAACAAGCAAAATATAGGTTTGAAAATTCCCTTGCAGTAAGTCAGCATGTAGTTGCTGCTTTAAAAGAACTCTATAAAGATGAAAAAGAACAAACGAAGCATAAAGAAAGCCAGTTTGAAATAACCTACGATGCTTTGAGTGAGCATGTTCACCCATCTCAAACGAGTATTTTCCATTACTACACACCCGACACGCATTTAACACCAACCTCTTTTGGTTATATACATGCCTTTGATTCAGCTAAATTTCAATGCGCAAGAGCACTACATTTTATAGTCGATGCTAAAAACCAACATCACTGGTCTTCTATGCTTGCTGATGAAATGACAAGGCGAGGAAAGGAATGATAAGAAGCCCCATTATGGGGCTTTTATTTTAATAACATTCTTATTTCTTCTTTGTATGCTATTAAAGTCATAATCTCTGTTAAAATTCCTACTATTATCACAGCCGGAAAATTGTTTGTTATCTCAAATAGTGATGTTATCCCTATGCTGAACGCTATATTAAAAAATGAAGATGTTATTATATTAATTGGCTTTTCAAGTATTACTTTTTTATCGGCTCCTACCTTTTCTTTCATCAAAAACCCCATTAAAAAATTAATCATTTCATCACCCTTGTTAATTTACTTAAAATACATTCCTGAATAAAAATAACCGTAGTTATAAACGATAATGTAAACAAGCCCTGTTTCCATCCAAAGAACAAAAGACTAAAAATGGAAGCACCAATAATTAATAATAAAGCTGGGTTATCGAATATTTTCATAATTTCTTTCATAATACGTTCTCCTATGACAGCCCTGCAAGGGGCTATGTTAATGTTAGCTGTTTACATAATCGTTAAAATCTACAGTGTAAAAATCTTCAATGTTATAATATTTCTCAAAGTTGTAGATTAAATAGCAACCTTTATGATAATCAGAAGCGGCATCTATTATTTTTTCAATAATTTTTTTATTTCCAGTTTTTTTAAACATTTCATTGTTTAACATCCAATCCGCAACCTTTATTATTTCGTTTTCTATTTTCACCGAAGCGTCTAAACTATTTAATTGAATGAATTTCAAAATGGCTACGTCAGTGATTTCTAAATATTTAATCTTTTTCATATTACTTCTCCTTTTGTTTGTTTATATATAATTAATACTACATTTAAAATAATAGTCAAATAAATATATACTTTTATTTTAAATAACCAGATAAACGGTTTAATTAATCCGTCATTTGTTTTTTGATTGTTAATTTAAATAAAAATCCCCGGAATGGGGATTAGATTAGTTCTTTTTGTTTTAATAGTTTGTAAACGTATTTAGACATTATGCTATCGCCTACAGCTCTGTGAGCCTGTATCAATACCCTGTCATCATCGTGAATGTCATCACACATAGAGAACGCTGTTGTAAGCTTCTGCCACCTGTAGCTCTTCTTGTAGTCGTTCCAGTCTCCGTACAGTTCTGAGAAGGGAAGCATCAAGCAATAGCTATCAAACTCGATTAGAGGAAGCCCGGCGCGTATACAAGCGTTATCTATGATCTGTGTGTCATATGCTTTGTTGTAGATGTAGACACTCTTACCTGATAGCTGTTCTACCAACAGTGGGTAAAGCTCTGCGAACACAAGAGCGCCGGAAACCATTTCGTTTGTTATGCCGTGTATGCGGGTAGCTTCCTCTGGTATGTCGCTTACAGGCTTAACCAGCGTGTCTAACAGCACACTTCCTACACCATGCCCTGATAAGCCCACAATGCCGATCTCTACTATCTCAGCACTGCTACCTAATCCTGACGTTTCCGTGTCTAAGAACACTATCTCTTTCATAGAAAGACCTTGATTTTAATATTCGCTGAAAATAGTAAACGCTTTATCAAGAACATTCAAATAAGCTTTAGGTCTTCTGAAAGTATTTATCTCTTCAATGAAAATAATTTTTTCAGCGAGAATGACTTTTGAGTTAATTGATTTATTGAACATTTCTTTGTTTTTATCATCTCTTATAAACACAGATACAATCTTTTTATGTGATTTGCCCTTTGATTGAGTTCCAAGCATTACAAGATAAACAAGGCTTTTACCATTGCCAAGAGGCTTTGCTGTCTCTGAGAAGCTTTCAAACTCTTTGATAAGCTCTTCTACCTTTTCTTTATAGGTATAGCCTAAATCCTTGTTTAACCTTCTTAGTTCAGCAAACATATCATTCAGATAGTTTCTTATTACAAAAGTCTTATTTCCCTCTGTTCTAATTCTCTTTAACTCAATAAAATAGTTCCTATTGTTTTCTATGAATTCCTGATGCTCCTGAAAATCGGGATTTAATAACCCCGCCTCATATAGTAAGTTTATGAACTCTTCAAAGTAAATGACTTCATCTTTATCAAGGTTTAAATCAATCATTGATTTGAAAATCTTTTGTGCTGTTGTTGTTTCTATTAGTTTTCTCATTATCTATCTCTCCCCTCTTTTCTTATTACCTCTTCTACGGCTTCTTCTATACAGTCAAAGAAGCTTTCAACCGCATCATCTAATCTGCTAAACATAACCAGCTCATTACCTACAGAAGCCTCGTAGCGTTCTGCTCCTATGTCTGTTCTTATGCTGACTTCATAGACACCGCCGCAAAACTCAGCGCATACATAACCTCTTTCTGTTGACAATGTTATATCCATATCTGATGTGTTTATGCCCTGATACTTAACTGCTAATACCAATGCTTTTTTCTCTATAAGATTGATTAACTGCTCTGTATCGCCAAGTGTAATTTTTACATCATTAAATTTTATTCTTTTATACTCACTTTTTGGCATAGGAAAGTTATCAACTTCATCTATTACCATAAACCCTTGCTCGCTTATATAATCCATATTCAGACGTGAGGTAATAGTTGGTTCCATTCTGTCTAAATCCATAGTGATTGTTCTTGTGTTCATAATACTTCTCCTTTTGTTTGTTTAATCATTAGTTCATCTTGTTTATAAAAATCATTTCGTAAATAAACCCTACTACCATCGCTAACATCAAGCTCTCAAGAGTAGATTCCATAACATCCCTTAAGTTAAAGGATAATCCTACACTCATATTTAAAAACATAGGTGTCATTATAAATAATAAAACTAAATGTGAGTTTGCTGATAAAAAATATAAAAACTGTTTCATTTTGCGTTCCTTTTTGTTTGTTTGTATTTAATTAATACTATATTTAAAATAATAGTCAAATAAATATATACTTTTATTTTAAATACCAGATGAAAGGAGTAGTTAAACCATTATTGTTTTATGACATAAAAAAAAGCCCCAGCAGGGGCTTTAGTATGAAGCAGATTATTATTTACCTTCTAAAAACCACTCTGTCTTTAAATGCTGCTTTTGTGATAAAGAATGTTAAGAGCATTAAAATAGCAAAAGCAATAATAAAGGCACCATGTGGTTTTACAAGCATAGCTATTAGAGCACTAAGAACAACAGAAAAGACACAACACAAAGCAACAGCCCATTCAGGCACTTTACCGTAAATGATTGACGCTCCGCATGGTAAGCACACACCTAAACCATGTTTAGTTTCGTGATCACAAAACGGACAGCGAACAGTTTTATTTTCCATTTTAATTAATCCTTTTTAAACTTTGTGCCTTGATAAATTACGCCGCCGTCTTTTGTCTTCTCAAGCTTGAACGTCCAAGAGCCGATCGCGCTATGCTGAGTTTTAGCGATGTAAACAGGCTTTTTGCTTTCATCCCAAGACTTAACTGTAAAGTCTTCACCCCTAAACTTAATCATGTCCTTCTGGACATCGAGAACAGCGCCATACTGAGCGTTTTCATACGTTCCATAGATACCGTCATCACCACAACCGGAGAGTGCCAGCGTAGCTACAAGAGCCGCTACAGCTAAAATCTGCTTTTTCATAATGTGTTCCTACCTGTTCTGATTTGTGTTTGTAACAAGAAATTTCAAAACAGGTACAAAATGGCGTAACTAACAATTGAAATCAAGTTATTAATTGTTTTTATCAATTGATTGTGGTTTTAGATAGGTTTTATCTTTCAATGTAAAGATATGAATAGATGGATTCTTTTAAAACCCCTTACGGGGCTTTAGGCTGGTTTGATTTTGCGTTTTAATGATTTTAGTTTGATAAAAGAGGCGTGAACGACAGTCATTAAGATAAAAGCAATGACACAATCAATGTAGATAAAGAAAGATCGTGCTGCCGTTTTAACTGCTTCACCGCCCATTATGTTAGCAATCAACATAGCAAGCAAAAAGAGCGAACCGACTTTAAAAATCCTCTTATACCAGACCCCATAAACTTTATGATTTAGTGCTTTTTTAATAAGAACATATGCACCGTAAATAAAAACTACGTCAATTAATAGTGCTAATAATATTAGTGTTGCATTCATAATATACCTTCCTTTTCTATTTGTGTTAATTCCTGCTCTTCTTTTACCTTCCCGAACACGATAAAAGTTAAGCAATCTTTCATTTCATCAATAAACTCTTCTATTTTTGATAATTTCTTTCCTGCATATAATTTCTTTTCAAGCAATATTTTAACCCCCTCTGTCTTAACTACTCTTTTAGGCTCACTGCCTCTTTTTACTTTATGATTTACATCCCTTTCATACACTCTAAATATCAAATAATTACCTATTTTTATTTGATCTAATATATAGTCGCTCTGACCATATCGTATTTTATCTATCATCATATTAAGAACCTTTTTCAGTTAGTTGAACAACAAAGGCTTTATTCTTAAAAGCAAAGCTTTTAAGTTTTGAGGTAAGCTCTTCTTCATCTTCTTCATTCATTTTCGAATAAATAATAAAAAGATCGGTGGCTTTTAAAGTATCTTTCATTGTTTTCAGAAGAAA
Organism: Kosakonia sp. S42; assembly: GCF_016624785.1. NCBI lineage: Bacteria > Pseudomonadati > Pseudomonadota > Gammaproteobacteria > Enterobacterales > Enterobacteriaceae > Kosakonia > Kosakonia sp. S42. The sequence goes on from NZ_JACVTW010000034.1 coordinate 6,098, forward strand.
CAAATAACTTCCCGGTTCTCTTTTTTTGATTTTGAATGTCTTAATTTTAATATCTGGTCTGTTTCTTTCCGTTATATATTTAATCCCATCAAGATCTTTCTCTTCATCAACTTCATATTTATTAAAGTGAACGCTGTATTTTATTGAACTTAGAATATGTAGTGATAATTCTTTACTTTCTATATAATTCATATTTATCTCCTTTTATTTTGCCTCTATACATATAGATAACAAAACTAACTCTTATGTCAATTGGTTAGGAGATATTTTAGATAAACGGATTACTTACCTATCTAATCTTTAATAATAAGGCTTGTCATTTCAGCTAAATCTTCTTGATTGAGAATATTTCTATAATATATGTTGTTATAAAATGATTGTATGGCTTTTAATGAAATGTTTTTTTGATAACTGATAATTAGGCGAGTGATAAGAATTGAGGGTTTGTTATATCCAGATCTGTACGTATCAAAGTATTCAAGTAAGTAGTCATGTTTAACCTGTTTGAAATCTAAACCACTTTCAGAACACTGCTTGAAAACTGATAATATCTCTTCTGCCGTTCCCTTTTTAACAGTGTAATAGAGCTTTTCAGCAAGCCTTTTTTTATATAGCTCTTGCTGTTTCTGTTCATCAAGAAAATCTTTCAGGCTTTTGTATTTGAGCATGAGATACACACATAAGGACTTAACTTAACCAACATACCATGTGTTGGGGCGGGTTTCTACCCTGTTGAGCTACAGAACGGGCAAGACAAAGGGGCTGTAAGCCCCTTGCATCACCATCCTTTCACCGTGTCTATCAACTCTCTTATCATCAACCCTGTCATCAGAACAAGGATAACTGGAAGGTAGATAATCATGCCCAAGATCATTACAATAACACCTCCAGACATTGCCGCATTCTCTAAATGATTTTCTATATTAAATCTCTTTCTTAAAGACTGTTTCTTTTCTGCCTCATCATCTTCTTCATGATCTTTAGATAAAGATATTGTGATAGTAGAGTCATCTAATGAAATTTCACCCTCTTCTTTTTTTGTTGTTCCATTCCAGTTGTTATTGTTAGTCATATCTTCCCTCTTTAATGATATTTTTAATGTGATAGTTTTCAGATAAAAGACAATCCTTTTCTTTAAGAACACATTCAAGTTTATTTTCCAATTCACTTATAATGTTTTCATACTTCATTCTCATATATTCCTTTTCCTCTTCTAAAGCTTCTAATCTACCAACTAACTCTTTCTCGTTTTTTGTCTTAAGTTCTAAGATCTGGTCTATAACTTGACGTTCTATTGTTTTCCCACTCATAGTAATTTCCTTGTGTTGCCTTAAAAAAAATGGGATTGCTCCCCAATGGTTGTTTTATTATATTTTTAACTCTTCTATTTCATCTTCAAGAGCACTGATTTTCAAATCACGTTTAGCTAACAAGAAAGATAGGATCTCTATTCTCTCTTTAAGATCTTCAATCTCTTTATCTTTGGATTTTGCTTCAAAGGATATTTCAGCTATGTTTTTAATCTTTTCATCAATCACACTCATTAAATCATCGTAGCTATGTGTTTTATTGTTATCTACTATATTTAAAACATCTTCAATGTTTGTGTTATGTGCTTTATCACTTAGTAAAAACTCAATGCCGCTTTCTTTGATTTCATCGTAAGCATCAGCATCAAAAACAGATAAAGAACTACTAAGCAAAAATGATTTTAAATAATAACTTATACCACTGCGTGTTATAAAAATGATTTTGTTATGGTTTGTTTTTAAGCAATCATCTATGTCTTTATAATCAGATTTAACTCTAAACGTGCTAAAGTAATCACTAACAGAAGTGTCGAAAGCATCAGCTTCATCAAGAACAATTAGTGTGTTTTTTTCTGTATATAAGATATGCTTGAAAGCATTTTTCGTTGTTCCTTTTCCTGAAAGTACCTTCACTTTAGATATGTCAGTAAATAAAAAACTCGGTTCATTTAAAAGATGGTTTTTTATCCAAAAATCAAATTCAGACTTGCATTTTAAAACAACAACATTATTTTCTTTTATTAAGGATACTACTTTATTTTCTACACTATTCATAATATTTTCCTCTTGTTTTATGTTATATTTAATAGATACCTCTTTTAAAATAATAGTCAAATAAATAAATACTTTTATTTTAAATATATTTCATTATCTGGATTAAAGGGCTATGTAAGCCCCTTATTTAATCAAGCCAATATAAAACGCTCTCAATATCCTTTTTCTTTAATGTCTTATACATGTTATCGAGTAAACAGTAATAAACAGCGGAATACGTATTACTCAAAGCCTCTATATCTCCATACTTATTACTCATATCACTATTAAAGCAAAGGTTAACAGCATATTTTAATACAGCTTTATTTATCCTATTTTCTTCCAGTTGATTATAAGTAAACAATAACTTACTACCTTCAAATGAAAAAAATGGAACACGTTTAATCTGTGGATAATCTGTGTTTGATACATATTCAGGCATCATTAATGTTTTACTATGTTCATAACCTTCTACGTTCTCTTTTGCGAACTCTTCGAAATCACTTCTCACTACGTTCATGTATTCCATATATCACCTCTTATTTTCTATTAAAGAAACTATTTTCTTCATTAACGATGCCTAACATTCTATCAATCATTGCCATAGCTAAACAAAAGTCTGCCATCATCAACACTTTTTGATAATGTTCCTCATTATCACACTTCCGTTTATCGATCATTAACCTATTAATGTTTGAAACTTCTTTTAAGCATTTAACAAACTGTTTAGCTGTATGCTCTTTATAAGGAGCTGAAAGCATTCCTTCGATAGTGATATAGTTATTACCCATATTGTTATTTTGAAAATCTACTGATCTAAACTTCTTTTTCATTTTTCATTCCCTCACTTTTTAAATCTCGTCAAGATTTACCCAGTTCCAAAAATACATACCCAAATGGCGAGGCCATTTTCCATCATATCGTTCTGTTTCGTCTTCATAATAAAGAATGCCATATTTATCAACAAAAGAACTTACTGAATCGTGATAAGGACAACACCAAGAGTTTATAGAGTTAAACGATACGGAACTATTGAATATTTCAGCAATATCGCAAGCTATTTCATATTGTTCATATGAATCGACAGGTTGATAAGTTTCAAAGTAAATATCGTACCATTCTTTTCTATACCTTTTTTCCTGCGTAAAATGCTCATCATCTTCAAGATGGTCTTTTTTGACGACATGAAGATCATGCTTTTTTGCAAGTTCTATCAGATTATTTATATCGCTAACCCACGCAGTGAGCTGTTCTCTGTTTTTTTTCTTAATCTGAATGCTTAATACATTTAATGCTGTATAACTCATTTTATTTTCCTCTTTTTGTTTTATAAATAATTACGCTGCTTTTTGGTTGATACTTTCCTTACTCCAGATCATGAGCAAGTCAGTAGCTTTAACGGATTCATATCCATTCGCTGTTTTCTTTTTTCTTCCGGCAGTGTAGGTAATGTCAAAACGCAATACAGAAGCATCAGAAGCGTTTTCTTCAAAGAAGCTATCATTTGCCTCTCTGTTGGCTAACCACACAACACAGCCCCGCTCCTGAAGCTGGCGACACCATTTGATTAGGGCTTTATGGTCTTCATCAGTGAACGCATGGCCATAATCGGCGTAGCTATCCCTGTAAGGCGGATCACAGTAGACAAAAGCCCCTGCTGGAACATCGAGATCAGCATAAGAACTGCAATGGATAGACGTTGCCTGTAAAGCTCTGTGCCACTCGTTCAAGAGTGAGTAATCAAACAGACTGCCCTTATGGTTAAGCAACCCTGCGCCTGTTCCGTAGCGGCCTGTCTTCTTGTTTACCTGCCAAATGCCGTTAAAGCCGGTGCTCATCAAAAAGAACAGCAAAGCCGATGCCCTGACACTACCAATCTGTTCTTTCCAGTATTGTTCTCTACGCTGATAGAAGCGGTAGCTCCTGACCTCATTAGAGCGAACAGACAGATAGGCCGCTTCCAGCTCCTGCAGCTCGATACAGAACGCTTCAAAATCGTGTTTGATGGTATTGAGAAGAGCGACCAGCTCCGGGTTAATGTCGTTGATGATGGTGGGGATCTGGTTGTATGTAGACTTAACAGACGCAAAGAGAGCGCCAGCTCCGAAGAACGGCTCTACGTATGCGCTTACGCTGTTCAAATCTGGTAGATGCGGATTGTAGCTGTTGAGTAGCTTAGATTTGCCGCCAGCCCACGTATACAGTGGCTTTAAGCGTAATGATGGGATGTTTTGGATAGATACAGTCATAAACCAACCTCTTAAAAGATCAGCCCCATCGTTGAGATGGAACAGGCCAGAACCATTCCGGCGGTTGGTGCATCATCATCTATCGAAAGATGGAGGCTTAGAGCCTGAACCTACATGATGCTTAAAGCGTATGACTGTTTTGATTTGGTAATTGTCTACAGAACGCTTATGACGATCAACACTTTTTTGAAAAAAAAGAAAAATATTTTTTTGAATGCTATTGACGAGAGTAAAATAATTTAATACTTATTTAATAAGTAAATATTTATACCCAAATTTTATTTACTAAGTATTATAATCCTTTATTCTTTTTGTTTTGAGAAAAGCACTCTTAATGAGTGCTTTTTCTTTTCTGTATTTCATCAATCAAACTTTTCTCATATCTCATTATGTAAGAAAGAAACTTCTCGTTTTTGTCTTTGATAATAATTTCATAAGTAGATAGATATTTGCTGTTCTTCTTTTGTGGATCTGCACCATTTAAAAGGAGGTGAATATAAAACTTAATGTTATTGATTGAGTAAGCTATTTCTAAGGGTAGTCTTCCATTAATTTGGGTGTTAACATCTTTGAACAATCCCACTACTAAACAGAACAAATTATAATATTGATGATTTTCATTTTCTGATTTTGAAAAAATAGATAACAGACACCAAGATAAAATATTCATATTAGTGTCTAATTCGTGATGAGTAAGATAATCATAAAACAGTGATGATTGATTGTCATTTATATATGATGACAACGTATCTAAAGAAAACACATCCATTTTATTTCTCTGCTGATAGTAATGTTCTTGACATTGCTGATGCGTTTTGAAGCTCAAGTAAAGTTATCTGATCTGCTGCTTTTCTTCCCTGATTATCTTGTATTGATACATCCCCTCCTGCTGAGATAAAGAACTTAACAGCCTCTGTATTACCCATCAGAACGGCATAGAACAGAACTGTTTTACCTGCTTTATCTTGCTTGTTAATGTCAAAGTATTTGGTAAGCATCCTTGCTACTTCATAGCTCTTGTGTTGCTTAGTCAATAGAACAACGTGGAATATATTTGCCACTTCATCAATATAAAAATCCTCTTCAACAACGTTGTTTTCATTGATAAACTTTTCAATTTCAATTGTGTTTTTGGTTTTTAAAATATCCGTTATTTTTTTCATTGCCTTTTCCTTTATGTGTGTGAGTGATAATTTATTAATAAAACAAATATGTAATATGTCAACGACGGGAAATAAAAAACCCGCCAGAAGCGGGTTAAACTAAAGAGGTAATCCAGTTATTTATTTAAGCTACCTGCAGCATCTGCTTTTTTTGCTCAAGTGTTTTCCTGATCATTTCTTTCAGTTTATTCATAAAGCTTTGATATTCTTCTTTATCAACTGCTTTGATTTTGAAGTCGTGGCGCTCTCCATTTTTGTTTTTAATGAATGGGCTACAACCCAATTTGATAAGAGCCTTAACCATTTCAATATCGGAAGTTTTAAACAATGCTGTTTCACCATCATTGTTTAAATGGTTGATATTAGCGCCTTGTGAAATAAGAAATTTGATAACAGCAATGTTTTTGTTATAGAAGATAGCTGTTTCACCATTCTTATTGGTAAGATTAACATCAGCACCATTAGCAACTAATGCCTTTGCTACTTCTAAGTTTTCAGCTAAAGCTAAAGGAAAAACACTACCCATAAGACCGTTTACATCAGCTCCGGCCTTTACCAATATATCTACTTCTTCGGCTGTTTCAGCAAACAGCAATTCTCTTTTAATATCTAAATCAAGCATAAACCACCTCTTATAGTTTAAATTATTTATAATAAATATATATACTAATTTTTTAACAAAATCAAATTTCACACGCTTAAAATAAAATAATTAACGCATTTACTTGAAAAATATCGAGTAAAATAAAATTGATTATTTCTTGAATAGAGTGTATATTAGAGTTCTATTCATAATGTGTTTTCTATTTTGGAAAACAACTAGTTAATAAAGTTTAAGGGGCTGCTTTCGCAACCCCTTTTTTTTATGCCCTATCAAAGTAAGCGGAATAATCTTCTTCGTATTGAGCGGAAGCTTCAAGTATTTTGTTTATGTTAAACTCACTATCAGCGTTGTTTTGATTGAGAATTTCGGTTTGCCCTTCTGTTTTCTCACCATCATTAACAAGAATACTATTCTTTGATGTGATACGTAGCTCATCAATAGGCTTTAACGTAAGGCGCGTAGTTCTTGAGCTTGATAAACCCAAATCCTTAACTTTTATAGGGGTAAATCTTGCATCAGGCTCAACCATGCCTAACTTTTCAAGAGATTGGCAAAGCTCGTTAAAATCAAGCTGAGCATGTTGCTTAAGGTGTTTGATACCCATCGCGTTAAACACTATTGTTCCATCAAAATCATCAGAGTGTTCCATAACTCTATTGATCTTAACTTCTGCCAGAACAGAACCACGATGAGTAGCATTGTTAGTAAGCGTCTGAGCCGCTTTTTTCTGCGTTCTACTGATACTTTCGTTTATATCATCTGATTGTTCAGCGTAGGCAAACTTACTCCAAGAGATCATGCCTTTGTTAGCATTAATCCATTCATAAAGACGCTCAAGATGAGAAATGTATTTATAATCAGCATAATCAATTTGTTCGTTAATATCCTGAGCATATTTATTTTTATAAATGTTTATTGCTTCATGAGTTAACATAGCACTTTCTTTGCCTAAGACGCTTTCCATAATTTCAGCACCAAGCATGATAAGAGCTAAAGTATGCGCTGAACGACGGTTCTTTTTGAAATATCTTAACTCTTCTGTGGTTAATAACTCAGATTCAAAATCAGCCAGTTTTTGCTCAAGTTCATCAGCGTTTTTAGTAATATATGCGATGATTTCATCATATATATGACCGTAGTTCTCTGAAAGCTTAGACATCCACTGAGAAACTTTACCTCCATCATTCTTGTCAGGGAAGAAAATATGAAGGTCAGGATCATGAATATCAATTTCAATAAGACGAGTCAAAATAGCTGACTCTTTACCATCACCTTTTACACTTTGTCTTAGCGATTGGTTGGAAGTCGTAAAGAACATACCGTTCCAAACGTTAGGTTGTTTGAAAGTATTATCTTTATCAAAAATAACTCTACCACCGCCGTTAGTAAGGCGCATAATCCTTTGCGGTAAGTCATTTGTTCTAAGTAGCTCATCAATTTCATCAAGGAAAACAGGGCCATGATTATAAGCAGTAGCAAAGTTTTCTACGCCAACTTCTGAACTTATAGCTTCAATGATCATACGGCCTTTAGCTGGAGAACCTTCTGTAGCAGCACATATTTTAAGAGTTGTAGATTTGCCTTTTTCACCTTCACCCGTGTAGTTAACAATCGGGCAAAACTCATCCGAAATACAAATACGGCCTTTTGTGTAAGACGCATACGTGCCAGCTAAGAAGATACGAACTGCAGGAGAGTGTTTGATTATCTCTCTTGTAGTTTCCTTCTGTATTTCAGCATCACCTTTCTTTTCACTCTGAGTAGCAACCTTGCCGACATACAGATCGTGCTTAGAACGTATATGGAGTTCTGGAGTCACCCAGCCCCTTTGTGTGTAGCCTGTCATGCGCTTGATGAAAGCAGGATAGACTTTACCATTTGGCCTTACATGAGGCGCGTAGCCAGCTTGTGCGGCTTCCATGAAGGCTTTATACACCTCTGAACGGTCAGAACCCGCCGGAGGCGTCCAGTCGTTTAGAGTTAGACGTGATTTAGAGCTGGTAAACTCTGCTCGATCCGAGGAAGAGAGAGCAACTTCATTGACTTCTAAATCATTATTGAGGAAGCGAACACCTGTATAACCAGTGTTAGCTTCTAAGGTTTTTACGCCGGAGCCTTGTTTAGCAGTTGAAAGCTTTAAGTATGGGATAGCAAAATAGTTATGAATTTGCTTCCAATAAGGATTACCATCTTTTGGATAAATCCTTTTAAAGAAGCCTTTAGGATGAATAGCGTAGTTATTTGAAGCATAGAAAGCTTCATCAGTAATACGCTCATCGTATAATTTAGCATTATCGAAAGCATCAATTTCAGGATGCGTTAAAGTCGTGTCTTCATCAGATGGTTGATCTTCATCATCTAATGACAAATCCATATTATCAAGAAGCTTCTCAGCTTCTATATCTGTATTTTCTCTATTCATAATCTCACCTATTATAATATTTTTATGTATGTATTTTTTTGGTGTGTTATCACACTCTATGCTTGTTATACCATTTTTTTTAGAAAATTCAATACTTAACTCACTCAATTATTATTTACATAGCTAAGTGTGTGTTTTTTAGTAATATTTGACTAACCCAATCATCTATCATTTGATTATTATATTTTTGATTGATGCTATCCATCATATTGGTTTCTTTTTTTAATTCCTTTATCACATCTCTTATTATTACTTGTTGTAAATCTCTTTCGTGCGGTGTGTTTGAAACTAAAACATTAAACCTACACATTACAGCTTCTTTGAAAAAATAATAAATGAATGTGTTATATTCAGATTCAGGTCTAATAAATTTGAAATCTCTAATATCTTTAGCAAAATAATCAATAAATAGTTTAATGCTTTCAGCCATCAAATGCTCTTTACTGTAAATCCAGAAACTATTATTGCCTTTCTCTATTACTAAATTATCATTTAAATAATATCGTGTTTTTAGCTTCTCATATTTTTCAAGTGGTCTTACAGCATTCCAGACTATACCAAGCAAAAACAATTCATTTTCAAGCTTTAACGTTGTATCTTCTGATGATTCATCTTGCTCTTGTATTTCATGTGTATCTTGTTCTAAGCTCTCTTTTTGTTTTAATAAATCACTAACTGATTTTGATAATTCCATACTTGTAATCTCCCTGAGATAAGAAAAACAGGGGGCGCTAACCCCCTCAATAATATTTTATTTTTTAGTTGGTTTGTTTTTATTGCTGTTATCAGCTTTATTCTTTGCTTCTATATCTTTTTTTATTGCTTCTTCTAAAGCTTTTTTATCAGTTTTAAGCTGTTCATTTTCAGCCATTAGTGAAATATTAGCTGTTTCAACATTCTTAAACTTAACTTCCAGTTCTTTATAAGAGTTAATGTGGTCGTCAACTTTTTTGATAAGCTCTTTATTACTTTCAGTAAGAAGTTTAATAGCCTTATCAGTTTCAATCTTCTCATCCATCAAATCTTTTATGGTTTGTTCGAATGAAACTTTCTCTTCATCACGTTTTTCAAGCTCTTCTTTGTGCTTACGCTCCATATCAATAATAGCTTTTTTAGCTTTTTCCAATTCAATCTCAAGCTGTTCATTATCGAATTTAAGGCTATCCCTATCTTTAGTAATAGCTTTAACGGTATCGTTAAGAGTTGTTATTTCACTATTCAAACCACTAACAATAGAAGCTTGTTGAGTTTTAAGTGTTTCAATCTCTTGTTTATGAGCGTTGGTAAGGTTTTCAACTTCAATTACATTATCGCTGTTTAGTTTATTTACAACGGCTTCATGATTTTTCTCTAACAACTCAACTTCATTCGTATGATCAAGGTCTTGTTGAACAAGCTGTTCATTGAGACGTTCAACGATTTCTCTATGTTTTTCAAGAGTGGTTGTATGAGTTGTTTCTAAATCATCATACTGCTCACCAAGAGCTTTATACTCATCAGAAAGAGCATTGAAGGCTTCTGTTTTTTCTGCTAACTCTTCACTTGTTCTATTGGCCTTCTCTTCAAACTGGCTTCTAAGCTTCGCTTCTTCTTCAAGAGCTTGTTTAGTATTATTCAGTTCTGTACTAAGCTCTTGATTAACACGTTTTTCTTGATGAAGAGCTATTACAGCTTCACGAGCCTTTTCAAAGCCTTGTATCTCATTATTTTCTTTAATAGCTTTAGCGGCGTATTCAGCAGCAAGTTTTTGTTTTTGCTTAATAAGAGCGTCTATTTCATTTAGTTCATTCTGAACAACAGCATCTTCGATAATTTCTTTTGGAATTTGTTCTTGATTTTTAATAGACTCTTCTTTAGCTTTTTCTCTTGCTGTAGTGTATAAATCATCAAGATATTCTTTATTATTTGTATCAATAACTTCTTGTGCTTTTATTTCTTCTGGAGAAAGCATTTTACCAGTAGATAAATAAATATTATCTAAAAGAGGTAAGCCAGCGGCTTTAAGATTGTCATTGATGTTTTTAAGAACCTGAGTTCTAACAAAGTTATCTTTTAATGAAAGACTTGCTGTTATTCTTCTTGCATCAGGGTTTACCTGATTAATGATTACTTCACCAGTATTTGGGTTGTATTCATAGTTTTTATCAGTAATAGTATGCGTATGCCTGAATATATGGGAATGAGTTTTAGTTTTTTGATCGCTATGAACACCCCAAGCGAGAACGCTGTTTTTACCAATAACAGGAGTATACTGTTTTGATTTTCCCGGCCCCTGATCTTTTACATAAACAAAGTTAGGGTTAGCTATACTGTCAACGATTATATCATGTGCTAAAACCTGATCTTCTGAACGATAACCAGATAAATCAACAAATAGCTGTTCCCACTCATTACCTTTACTGCTTACATTACCGAACAAAACGTTTGGATTTTTATTAGTGCTAAGTTCAGCAAGTGGTCTTTGAACATTATTTAAATGCTCTTTAGACATAATCCCACGTTCAATTTTAGCTTCAATCTCTTTTAGAAGCTCTAAACCGTTTTCAGCTTTAATAACTATATCAAGTTCACTATCTTTATACGTAGCGCCGTTAATGGTTGGCTCTAATGGGCTTGTTTTACCGCCATTAACGCCCTGAGCATCACGCATTCCGTCTTTATCTAATACTGCTAATATCTTTGCTCCACTCATAATGTATCTCCTATGTATTTTTTTGAATGTAGATTTTTTTGTTCTTACTATATTAATCTACCCTACATTCCTACATTTGAAAATATAACGGTAATCCGTTCATCCTGTTTAAATATGCCTTTTATCAGGATTTCTTTTTCTTAGTAAAATGAATAGATTTATTTTCCCTGATCAATTCATCTGCTTTTAAATCAGCAAGAGCAAGGATTGTATTTGATAAAGCATCATGAGAAAGAAGCTTAAACTTCTCTTCCAGAGCTTTAGGGACACGGAAACCAATCAAACGTGGTTCGTCTTCTGCTACTACTTTAAAGTCGCAACGAACGTATGACGTAGTGAACGGCTGGAGTTCTCCCAAGTCTTCCTCTCGATGCGCCCAGTATGTGCCGGCATTTGGATCGGAAAAGGCCGTTTCAAGAGACAATTTTTCAAAAGTCTCCATATCATCGAGCCATCCGGCAGGTTTTTTAGGTTTTTCTTTTTTGTGGTCTGTCATGCTGAAACTCCATCAGATTTCACGAGAAACGATATATATTAGTATATATTAATATATATTAACTCTTATTGCGTCGAGCCTCAACACCGGCTTTGATTTTCTGCCCTACTGCTTCCATCAACAACTCAAACTCTTTACGGGCATCAGATACCAGCGGTAAGCCTGTCTTGTCTTCAAAGATGGTGACGCCGTTGTTGTATGAGCGAGGATAGGCAACACGCTTTTTGATGTATGGCAGATCATACTCATGGCCTGCTGCCCTGTGTTCTTCCTGTAGCTTGATTAACAGGTCGAGCTGTTCTTTGTTCTGGATCTCAACACGGTTGGGAACAACGATAAAATCATTGTCTGTTTTGCCCTGTTCACGTAGTTCCTGAACGCTCTTGAGCGTAGCACTGTATGAGCTGGCATCAAGGATAGTTGGAATGATTACGAACGGGGCAAGCTGACCATCACCACCGCTATGAATGCCGGGGCTGTGGTCAAATACGAACACATCAACATCTTTAGAGGTTGGCTTACGAGCTACGTTAAACGTTAGTTTGGTTCCTGCCTGTTCTGCGATACTCGCAAAGAGCAAACTCCCGCCCTGTGGATCAAGGTCTAACAGAGTTGTCTTTTTGCCGTTATGTCCAAACCAAGAAGAGATAACGATGCTGAAGAGACTTTTCCCAACACCGCCTTTTTTATTGTAAATCGAGATAGCAAGCATACACCTACTCCTTTTGTCCTGTTTTACAGTCACTTATCTGTAGTCAGTCGATTGACTAACCATCAATATATATTAATATATATTAGTATATACTGTTATTCAACATAAAAAAACGAGAGGTGAAAAATGAGTAAAGATAATGAGATAGAGGGATTTGAACAGGCTTTTACAATGGATGCGCAAATGCCTGAGTTTCCAGAGTATGAAATAGTAGCCAGTAATAAAGCCCCAGCTGCAGCACCAACGCCTGAGCCGGAAGAAGAGATACCCGATCTTGAGCAAGATATGGTTGAAGTGAGAAGTCGCATAGACAGCTTCAAGGATATGCTAAAGATAGGCGACAAGTTTGGTATGACGGATGATCAAAGGAAGATGATTAGCACTCAGCTTTCAGAGCTTGAAACAACATACGTCAAACTACAGAAGACGCTTAACCTTGAAGAGCCAGCACCTACCGCTTCACTGATAGAACCCAAGAAACCAGAAGAGGCGAAACCTACCGTTCCGGCTGCTGCTGTCTCTGCTGCTGATAGCATACCAGCTCAAGACTTCACTGATTTAGACAAGTTTACTCAGATGAAGAATGAAGAGGCCAAACAGCCTTTCAAGGCCAAGAGCCTGAAAGACCGCATCAAGTCTGTTCGTTCTAACATCAATGAAGAAGAAGGGGAGATCCAGAAGGATAACAGACCTCAATATGTGAAAGACTTTGAAAAAAATCTTATGCCTGAAACTGAGTTGAATGTTAAAACAAACGGCAGAAGCCGCTATTTAACCAATGATGAATTAAAAAATCTTTTTGGCGATAACTATCTTCATTCAAGAGATAACATAGAGGAAGGAAAACTTACTTCAAGAACGCATTATTTCGGGGATGGCCTTTTAATAAAAGAAACAGAAGACGCTATAGCAATACGCGGTAGACGTAAAGCTAATGATATTGCTGTTGACTTGATAGATGTTGCTAAACAAAAAGGATGGAACAGTATTGTTTTAACGAAGGGAAATCCGGTATTTATGGAACAAGCTTATATAAGTGCTATAAAAAATGGTATCAGGGTTGAAGCTACCTCACTAAAACAAGAAGAAGAGTTTCAGATGATACATAAATCTCATAATTTAGATAGATATATGAAGTTTGGAGAACCTAAAAAAGAAGAGATTAAAAAAGAAGAACCGATGCCGGAATATCAGGTACAACGCGGAAGAAGTTTGAAAATGTAAAAAGGGGCGCAAGCCCCCTTTCTTTTATGCGTATTCAGGGAAAGTAAAAGCAATGTGTTTTTCGTGTTCGCTCTTAGACATTACGTAGAACAGGAAACTATCATTTTCATCATCAGACTTTGAAATGAGTGATTTAAACAGTTCCATATTTTTTAACTGTAATGGATTTAATGAATCTCTTACAGATTTAACATCAATGAGTTTATTCGTGTTTATATAATGAAAATATCTTTGAAAAAGTCCGGCTATAACATCACTTACCTGAACAAAATAATTATCATCAGAAACAACGAAACTTATATCTACTTTTGCTAACTCTTCATCGTGTTCTTTTTGCTTATCAAACTCTTCTTTAACTATCTCTTCAACATCAAATATGTGTTTGCTTTGAGAAAACTCCGTTGCTCTATGTCTGTAGAAAAAAGAGAAAGCATCCAAAATATAATTATCATTATCTTTAGCATCTTCACCAAAGCGATCATCTAATGTGAAATCAAACTCTTTCATTCCATTTTCAATACACATTTCGAAGAGATCGCAAAGGCTGTTTATTTGAAGCTTTTCATCTTGTGTAGACAAAGGAAAGTTGAATATTTTTTCTGCGTACTCTGCTGTCATATTGAACATGACTTTTAAAAACTCTTGCTCTTTACCTCTTAAATAAGGGTAATCAAAGCTTTTGAGTTCTTTTATAAAAGAAGGTTTATCATTCAGAATAACTTTATACAACTCGTCTTTATGAAGATCTTGATACTTCCTGAATTGAATTTCATCGTAAAATCTTAGAAGTTTCTTTTCCAAACAGAACAGAATACAATCTTCTATTATGTCGAGATAAGACCAGTATTCCATGTTGAGATTAAAATACTGAACAAACAAATCACTTTCATTTAGCCACTCTAAAAATCCTGTAAGCTTTCTTGAGTTAAGCATAAAGATGAAATCACCTGTTGCTATCTGTCTGAGCTTAATCTCTTTTGCTGTTGGTTGTAGCATTATCGCTTTTTTCAAGACGGAAAAATCAGCCGTAGAAGTATAGCCCTTATGAGCAACTCCGCCTAAAATAAAATTGACGCCTGTATTTTTATCTTCATCGTGATCTACATTATAACCGTCAATTTGTTTAGACAGATATAGCTTTCTAACGTTATTTGACTCATCATAATAGAATGTGTAAACATCATTTTTGATTGTTCTTTGAAAAGGGTACATTACAAACTCCTTTTTAACTATTTACCTTTTTATATCATTTATATGGTTTTACAGCAATAAAAAACCCGCCGAAGCGGGTTAACAACAAGAGGGCTTTTTTAGCTAACTAATCCGAACATATAAGTAAACATACAAACCGTGAACACTACAGATACAAAGAAAACAGATAGTGCTGGCATAAACAAGAAAGCAGTTAATGGGAAAATAGCAATCTGTGTTGTTCTGTTTCTGATGTAGGTGATTAGATTAGCAACCGGTAAAAGAACTATTTTTACAGACAAGAATACTAACACTAAGCCCAAGATAAAAGCTGGTATGTAGTTAGCAGTGCTAAGTAATGTCATCATTTTAAAACCCTCTCGTTGTTTGTTGAATAAATAATATCGTACAGCTTTATCAAATTCAAATTATTTTTCTAGTATTTTATAAAAGGTGGCTTACCACCTTCTATTTATTTATCTCCTGCTCTTCTTTTGTTTCAAGATAAACAGCAATTGGTTCATCTTTATGATTTGTCGCCGCTCTTACATCATATAATGGGTTTGGCAATATGTTATCAATCCCTTTTAAAGCATTCAGTTTGTTTTCTACAGTTGCATGTTTTAAACCATATGCTCTTACTACACATCTGAAGTAGACTGAAAAAGCTACAAGCGCACCCACACTATAAGTCATTATAGCCATAGTCATTCCAACAGCGTCTATAGCTATATATGTTTTATAACAACCCAATAAAAATACTGCTATCATAAGCACGAACATAATTAATGCGGCTAAAGAAAAATTAGTGTAGTTTTTTTGTCTAAGGTTTTCGTTAGCATTCATGTTTGCATAAAGGTCTTCATAGGATAACTTCCTGTCATTGTTTCCTATCATCCTTTTCAAAAGGCTAATGTTAGATCTTGCTAATTGAATAGGTGATTCAATAGTATTAGCAACCGATTCGGAAATGTGCCCAATATGTTTTACAGGATTGATAACTGTATACGATTGTACCGCTTTTTTAGTTTTCTCTTTTAATAACTTTTCAAGTTCTTTATCTTTCATATAATATCTCCTTTTATTGTGTATATAAATTAATTAACATATTAAATCTAATCGTCAATGGGGTTTTTAAAAAAAAGGTAGCAAAGCGCTACCTTTTATTTAACATCAGACGAAAGGTTTACTTACTCACCTTTAAGGTCGGTTATAGACTGACCGCGATTACCTTTATCTTCTGTTTTGTTTTCAGTTGATTCTTGATTACTTCCTTTATTAACATTACCTTCATTGCTTCTTTCAATATCCTGTTTCCTTTCATGTCTTCCTGCCAAATTTGAAACTGCTTGTGTTGTAGACTGAAGACCTTTTGATGAAAATTCAGAAACATTGTTTTTTGCATGATTGATAGCTTCTTCTGAACCACCCATTACTTTACTTGCTAATGACGTTGCTCTTGCTCCAATCCACTCTAAAATTGAGTCCGGGAGTGTAGACATAACTCTTGTAGCGTTCATTGTATTGTTTAAGTTTAAACACATATAAACAGCAACCATCGCTATTGAGTAAGTAATGCCTAAGAAGCCTGACGACACGAAGCTTGTCGCAATCAAAAACGTTGCGTTGATGAGAGCAGCTCCTGCACACATCATCACAAATGAGGCTACGAACCCGAAAACGGCTAAAGCTGGCTTGAGTGTCAACACAAGTATGAGCATATAGCCCTGTCCTTGCTTACCTACTACATCATCAGCGTCAGGTGCTAAGTGAGCTAAGACCCACATAGGAGAGGCTATCATCGCTTCTATACACGTTGCCATGTAAGACAAGACAATACCCATCCATACGATGTAAGGGATCATGGGTATGACATAAGCAAGCATGATGCCGTTGACGAAGCCAACCACCATCAAGAAAGAGAAGAATGGGCCAATAATGGTTCCTGCAGTTATCATTGCGTCAGACAAGCGAGGTATGAGAGCAAGAAGTGATGCGGTACCCGCACCGATGCCCATCGCTGCTACACCGTTCAGAACGTGATTACCTACGTTTACCTGTTGAGTGATTGAAAGCAACTGATCGACTTTACCATCACCCATGAACCAACCGCCGTTTGAGTTTGCGCCTCTAAGCACGGAAGTGAATAACGAGTCGTCTTCACCCGCTACGTTAGTAGCGTCCACATTGAGTTTATCGCTTCCATTAACTAAGCTTTTAACCTTTGCATAACGAGGTCCAAATCTATCAGCTTGATAATTTAAACTTTCAGAAGCTTGACCAGAAGAAGCAGGAATACTATTCATTGCTGCTGTTGTTCCATTTATTGCTTGAACAATCTTCATATAATAAGCACCGAAGAAAGCCCATCCTTTTTCTGTTATATCTGCTATAGCATCAATTTTGACAGCTTGAATCATCGCTAATTTACCTGCCTTGCTCATTGACTTTTTATATTCATCAGCCATTTGCTCTATTTTTTCATTAACTGATTTTGTATCGGAAGGTTCGGGATTAGCTAAAGTTTCTGAGTATGCAATCGCTTCTAAAACCATTTTGTTTAATGCTTTTGCTTGAGCTTCTTGAACGGCTGTTTGTATCGTCGCAACGTCAACTAAAGGCTTGTATCCAGATCCTGACGCAAGCGCATTCTGTTGCTCACCAGTATTTGTGACATCTAATCTTAAAAAACCACACATCTGAGATTTATCGCCACTACCCCAATCATCTTTTAAACCACCGAAGTTGTAGCCAATTATTCTTTTACCATCACTTGAGGATTCGAAGTTTTGAACGCTAAAATATTGGATGCTACCACTAAAATATTTTCTGTTTTGAGCTAACTCGCGCGCGGCTTCTTCATTATATATCTTTATACAAGTAGCGCCTAAAAGTGTATCTTTAGCTAATTTTCTTACTTCAAGATTAGAACTCACGCTTGAATAATCAAAAAAGATAGTTAAGCAAGCAATAGCAAGGGGGATCATTGATGTAGCTAATGCAACACCCATTTTTATAAAGAAATAGACGACAGCGTGAATGGCGCTAAAACCAGTTGGTAAAGGCAAAAGAAAAGCTGTACCTAAAGCTGTTCTTATAGGAAGCCACATCGAAGACCATTTTTTACCTAACATCTCACCATCATGAGCCGTGACCATTGTTCCAGCTATCAAAACATATGCAGCTAAGATACCGCCAAGCATTAATAGAAAACTCAAGAAAAGAGCCATAATGCCTGAGAAGACACCGATTTGATAAGGGTTTAGATATTTATCAACAAAGTTATTCATAAACCAATCAGTCGGCAATGGCGTTAACCAGTCGTTAGCACTTGCAGTTGTCGCATATAATAGCATAGCCATTATAAGCATTATTTTTTTAATCATATAATCTCTCCATATTATTTATAAAAGTATTTCCTGATATTTTTATTATTGTTCTTAAACATCATTAATTAATAGATAATATATTTAAAATAAATGTCAATAGGTAGCCAGTTGCTTGACAATATATAATTTAAATTATATTTAATTATATATAATAGAAGGGAGGAAAAAATCATGAGTAAAATAAAAGAGTTTCAAGTTCATCCGTTTGTGATTGGTGAGTGTGCGAAAGATAAATTCGAGTCAGAAGAAATAATAGCGCTCGATATAATATCAAGAGAAGAGTTAGTGTATTGCGAACCGGGATGTTATTTAATAAGCTGGAAGCTTTTAAACACATTAATAGATAACAATGTTTCTTGTGTGAACATAATAAAACACGAAGATCTAAAGATTAAGTTTAGCGTCAAACATAACATGGATTATCAAAACAAATCTTTACCGCGACTACACAGAATGATTCCATTCGAGAAGTCAGATGAAATAAAAAATCAGGAAATATATTTAACTGAAAAAGGAGAGCTAATAATTAATGAAAGAGTATATGACTTATTAAGTAATAAACAGCATAGAATTAGACGTGCGATCATAGAAGAATATGAAGACGAAAAAGAAAAAATAATTATTGAAGAAGAAAAGCCTAAGCCTGTTTTCATAGATGAAAAAAAATCCACAATTAAACAAACAGCAACATTCATTTTTATAATTTCTGCTGTAGCGTATTGGTTTTTCAAATAATGTAATAATAAATGAACGGAGAATATAATAATGTACAAAATAAACTGGCTTGAGATTGAAAGTAAAAACCATATAAAAATAATTAATGACAGAAAAATAAATAAGGATAATGAAAAAATCGCAATTAGAATTGAACAGAGTTTATTGAACAAAATAAAGTCTGTAAGTGTGGGTAGCTTGTCATACTCTATATGTTTTCTTGCTGATTATGCTTTGAATGAAGTCATCAAGAACAAAAAACATCTCGTTGTAAAGCGAGAGAAAACGGGGAACGTGTCTTATCAGTTAAGAGAATACTTAGATAGTGATACTAAGCATATATCAATCACTTGTGAGCGAAACGACATTAGCAATGATCTTACAAGAACAACGATATGGTCTTACGATAATTTTATACAAAGAGTAAAATCAAATACAGAGTCATATTATACGATAGCAGTGATTGGACTCGTTAAATTAGGTTTGGAGACTTTAGAAAAAAATAAAACGACACTTATGATAACAAAAAAAGAAACGGAGGTTGTTAATGAGACATTGTAATACTAACAAAATCATATTGCTTGATTTGTTATGTTTTATTGCTTTTGATGAATTAGATGAAGCCTTCAATCATAATAAACTTAAAACAACCACAAAAGCAGATATTTTTTTAAATAAGTATTATCGCGGAAGATTCAGTTATTTAAACAATTTGAAGTCAGATAATATTACTTCTGGTTTTATGAAGGAAGGTAAAGGCGGTTATCTGTTTGCATATAGTCATAAAGACGAAAGCATTCAGGATTTATTTAATTATGTAGTAAAAATAAAACTCAAAGAATACATAGACAACACAAAATACACTCAATCTGAGTTAACACATGAAATAGAGTTGTTAGTAAGTGAGTTTCAGGATGATTATATGAAACATTTTTCTTTCTTAAATGAAATACTATTATTTATTTGCGACTGCTACAAGATAAAGCCTAAATTTCAAAAACCACTTTTGATAGCGATTTAAAACATTTTGTTATTTAAAATGCTCTATGGTAGATTACCCCTTTACTACGATTAGTTAAGGGGCTTTCAAAAATGAGCGATCTTTCTCACTTATCAAACATTCGTTCACTGCGTAAAATCGCTACAGAAATTGGTGATGAAGAGTTCTTAATCTTTGCTGAAAAAGTTGAAGTCATCAAAGATGAGATCACTAAGCGCATTGAAGAAGAAAAACAGAAACAGCAACTGGTAGAAGAAAAGCTCAAAGCAACTACAGAGCTACTGCAGTCTGAAGGGTTCGAAGTCACATTAGAGAGCGTAAGAGCGCTTCTGTTAGGGCAGATTGAAGCACCTGCAGCATCGACTAAGGGCAAAGGTGCGAAGGGCGTTAAACGTGGTTCTGTTGAGCCTAAGTATGCTTTTACAGACAGTGAAGGGCAGGAACAGACATGGACAGGCCGTGGACGTATGCCGTTAGCCCTAAAAGCGTTGATCGATGGCGGTAAAGAGCTGGAAAGCTTCCTGATCAAAAAAGACTAATAACAACCGTCAACACCAGAAAAAACCAAGCCCCTTTTCAGGGGCTTTTATTTTGGATTTATTTATTCAATCTTTTATAATATTGCTCTGAGAAAATATACAACATAAGATCGAACAATATAATAACTCCCAACACATTACATATACCCTTGCCAACATCAGGTTCTATATGACTATTTGTAGATACTGCTATCGCTACCATAACCATTAGAAAAACCCTTAATATATTATAATGAATAATTTTATTTCTGTATTTTTGTATTTCATTCACCATGTATCACCTCTCTTTTTTCATTGCTTTCATAAATAACACCACCTTCTTGAAGAAAATCATCAATAAAATCTGACCAAGTTTCTATTTCTTTCTCTCTTGTTTCTGCTCCCATAGCTACCTCCTTAAATATTCCAATGTATATCTGCCTTAAAATTCTCTTTTGGTTCGTTCATATAAGCTTTAAACGGTATAACAGCAAGGGCTTGATTGATGTAGCCAGATCTTTGATATGAGGCTCTAATCTGATTGAAACCATGCTTAATATGGGCTGGTACAATCTTTCTTGCTTCAAGTCTGTCTATTAATGCTATTATCGCTACTAATCTGTTATCCTTTATTAAAAATGCGCTTGATATAAACTCACTTCCGTTATGTAAACCTAATCTTTTTAAATCTGTTATTATGTCTTTTTTCATTTATACTCTCCCTCTTTTTCTGTTTAATCTGTTAGTCTTGTTTTTCTGTCTATGACTTTTTTTAGGTTTAGTTTTCTTTACTGTTATAGTCATTGTTTCTTCATCAATATGTGCAGCAATTTTAAAGGTCAAATAAAACACAAGCCAAATAATGCAGAACATAAAAACAGTTTTTGCGACAATATATAAAAGTGATGAATAAACATCGTATGACACTAAAGATAGAATCAAGCTCATAAATAATGCTATAGGCATAATGCTTACATACCATTTCGAATCCAATGCTGCTTTTAAAACCTTTAGGATAAGACGTATTATTATGGGCAATAATCCCGATATAGTTATCACCGATCCTGCAAAAATAAACAATACGATGTTTGTTCCTATATCTTTAAATTCCTCTGGGATCGATACAGCTATTAAAAATGAAACCGACATTATGAACAATCCAAATACTACACGAAACAAATCGTTTTCAATGTAGTTCTCTTGTGCTTCCTTTAAGTATTCTTTTATTCTATTTATCATTTAGACCTCCCGAAAAACGTTTCCTTTCCATCTTTTAAGTGTTTAGCTATTAAGTCAGATATGTATTTTTCTGCTCTCTCCGTTGTTCCTCTCGTACTCATTAATAAAATGAGATGAAGAAGCCAAATGGGGAACAAATGAAACTTTGACATTAATGTCATAAATATAATATATAAAGCTATTTCAGATATGTATCCACATATAACGGCGTCTGGAAATATTAATTTCATAGGTAGCATTAATAGACCTATCAATAATATTTTACCTACTGTTATTTTCTTAAAGTTGTTTTTTATTTTGTTTATCATAATGATGCCCCTCTATTTGTGTATAATCAATTAATACTATATTTAAAATAATAGTCAAATAAATATATACTTTTATTTTAAATATCAGATGAGCGGATTAGTTAAGCCATATCTATTTAAAAATAAAATCCCGGAAATGCTGTTCTTACACTTGACAACAATTAATTAAAGCGTTATGAAATATAAGTAAGTATGGGTTATGGGTATTTCTCATCTTATAGGATGTTTAATTTGATAAGTTATATATTGTAGATTGGTCGTCAGGGTATATAACAACGATTAGAACATGGGGTTTAGGCTTCATGTTTTTTTTGTGTCTAACTATCCCGCCTGTCTGATAAATTAATTATTAAAAATCAATCTATCTGAAAAACCAACCTTAAGTTCA
Organism: Kosakonia sp. S42; assembly: GCF_016624785.1. NCBI lineage: Bacteria > Pseudomonadati > Pseudomonadota > Gammaproteobacteria > Enterobacterales > Enterobacteriaceae > Kosakonia > Kosakonia sp. S42. The sequence goes on from NZ_JACVTW010000034.1 coordinate 28,470, forward strand.
TTAAATAAGAATTCATTTTTCTTATAGCATTCTGATAATCCTGAAGCACCTAATTGCTGCTTTCTTTCCATACAATTATCTATATCCTTGTTTATAATAATCAGCTTTGATTTTTGCTCTTCTGTTAATGATTTTATTATTGGTATTGGTGTGTCATAAAGCATGATATTCATAACATCAGTTTGTAGGTTATATAAACTATTTTCTTCTATGCTTATTTCCTCTATGCTTATTTTGTTTTCGGTGCTTTCAATAAAAGATACCAAAACTAATGCCAGTATTAACATAATAAACACTTCAATTAATTCATTATAGTAATCATCATCTTTTTTTGTTTTAACAACTTTATTTTTCATATTAATCTCCTTATAAGGGGTTTCCCCCTTATGCTGCTTGTCTTTCGTTAATGGTTGTCATGAATTCTTTAGCGTGAGCTGAGTAGCCTCTCCAATTGTGGTGTATATCTGCCCCTGCTTCGATTAGAACGGTCATAACAGCCTCATCACGTCTTATGTAAGCCATTTGAAGAGCTGTAGTGTTGTCTACGTAGGATTTGAAGTTAACTCTTGCTCCAGCCTTTATAAGCAAGCTTGCTTTTGATCTGTCTGCTCTGAAAATCGCTGTCATACCAACATTGTTTCTATGATTGACATTAGCCCCTTTGTTTAAAAGAAGATTTGAAGTCATATAATCAGAGAAGAACAACGCTGTATTGCCGTCTTTATCTTTAGCATTTATATTTATACCCGCATTTATTAAAGCTTCTGCTTTAAGATAGTCAGCACCAAACAAAGCTGTTTTACCTTCGTCATTAATGAAATTGAGATTTATATCAGGATGAATTATTAATATCCTTTTTACTAAATCAATATCATTGCTGAATAAAAGTTTTTCAATTCTGTTTTCTTTTGTGTTTGTGAATGCTTTAACTTTGTTTAAAATGATGCTCATAATAATAACCTCTTATATTTTTGTGTGTATATCATATTAATAACAAAACTTACTCTTATGTAAATAGCATGTCATTAAATAGTTTGTGTTTTATGGATAAGCGGCTAACCTACACTATTTATTTTAAATTATTATCTAAATTCAATTGACTTATATATAATAAGTGGTATTTATTATATTAAGACGACAAATGTTAGTCTTTCATATATAATTTTCTCTTTATTATCGTGTTTTACCTTTCTATGTATGTGTGTATGATTAAAGCCCTCTCACCGGGGCTTTTTTCTTTTCTATTATTCCTCCAGTTAAATTAATAATCATTCAAACATAGAGTGTTTTACTTACACCGTTCATCTAATAGTTAAAATAAAAGTATATATTTATTTGACTATTATTTTAAAAGTGTTATTAATTATATATAAACAAACAAAGGAGATTTAATATGAAATACAATAACCCACTTGAAATAGCTAATATAACCACTGATGTTTTAGCTGATTACCTTTATAAAGCAATATCTGAACTTGATAACAGTGAGTTAGCCAAGTTTGATAATGTAGAATATATTAAAGATTACTTAGACAACACTATAGATTTGTTGGGAACTGATAGTTTTTACACCAATGTTTTAAACGCTTATTATGGTATGAATCATGATTTTGGTACTGATTTTTTTGAAACGAAAGAAAAACTAAGGAAGTATGTTTGTGAAGCTAACTTGTATCTTATCAATGACTCTTTAGCTGTTAATGACACATCAAATGATTATATCGCTTGTGATTATGTTTTAGAAATGCTTGAAGCTGACAGACTCTGTGATGATGAATAAGATTTGTAACCCCCCCATTCGGGGGTTTTATTGTTTTAGTATATTTATTTTTGATTTTTATTTTAAATGTGTTATTAATTGAACTGGTAAATAAAAAAAGGGGATTATATGAAAAAAACAAAAACCTTGTTTGATCAATTAAAAGATAGAGCTAACCAGCTTTCAGCAGGTGAAGCAATAATAGTTCTTGACGAGATCAACAAACAAGAAGGGTTTGAGAATACTGTTATCTTTCTCAACAGTAGAATGAAACATATCAGGGAGGCAATTCTTAAAGACACGTTCACCCTACAGGGGTGTAGAAACGTCAATCAGGAGCTGGCAAGCGAGCTTATTGCTAGAGTTCAGCAGGAACACCTATCAACTACTATACAGGCCACAACCAACAATGAAGCTACCACCAGAAAGCGTCTGTAAGACTAAAAAGAGAAGAGGACGGGTTTAGTGTTCTCTTCTCTCTGGTTGTTCGCTCACTTCATTACCTTGCCAGCTTTAACCAACGCTTTGAGTTCAGTCTCTGATAACAGCGCATTGTGAGTAAGAGCTGAGTATACGTTTCCAACCTTCCAGATCTCCGGCTGTTCAGTAGCTTTAAGCACCACCACAGGCTCACAGTCTTCACCTTTCTCATAAACCCATATAGCAGGATGGTTAACGCCGTTCTCGTCCTCATACTCCTTTAAATCAGTATCAAAATGCTTGTTCAGTAGAGTGATCAGTTTCATAGTGGTTTCCGGTTTTGTTAGTCAGGTCAAGTTAGTCAGAATAGGATACTGGGTTACGTTGTCACTAGCAAGTATATATTAATATATATTAGTATATATTAGGTTAAATCATATTTGTGGTAAAAGGTCAGGTATGACAGGCGGCAGCAGGGCAGATCTGGATCAGGCCGGATGTATGGGGTAGGATAGATAGAAAGTAGATGCGGGAAAAGGTAGGTTTTAGTATTCCTACATATGGCGCGAACCTACATACCTACTCTGACGAGGATAGCGAAAAGGGGAGGCGTAGCCTCAACTTGAAGTATTCCGGCACATGGAAGATAAAAAATCAGCATCAGGAATACAAAATCAACGTAACGCACTGTTATATATAGGTATTTTGTTATATTCCGGGATTTCCAAATATTCCAGCAAGATAACCCACCACATATACAGATCACATCACTCCAAAGTATTCCAAGCCGTGGAATGTTAATTTTGCTGTTTTGGAATATAAAAACGCCGCAAACCCTTGATATATAAGGCTTTTATGTTTTATTCCACACATTCCAAATATTCCAAAAATATAACACACATACATATATATAAAATAGATCGATCCCTGTCTTTTGCATGTGTAGATGTAGAGGTAGGGTGACGCAATGTAGGGTAGGAGCAATAGACCCTTATTTTCTACAAGTAGGAGTAGGCTAGCCTACTCCTACTTGTAGAAAATAAGGGTCTATTGCTCCTACCCTACATTGCGTCACCCTACCTCTACATCTACACATGCAAAAGACAGGGATCGATCTATTTTATATATATGTATGTGTGTTATATTTTTGGAATATTTGGAATGTGTGGAATAAAACATAAAAGCCTTATATATCAAGGGTTTGCGGCGTTTTTATATTCCAAAACAGCAAAATTAACATTCCACGGCTTGGAATACTTTGGAGTGATGTGATCTGTATATGTGGTGGGTTATCTTGCTGGAATATTTGGAAATCCCGGAATATAACAAAATACCTATATATAACAGTGCGTTACGTTGATTTTGTATTCCTGATGCTGATTTTTTATCTTCCATGTGCCGGAATACTTCAAGTTGAGGCTACGCCTCCCCTTTTCGCTATCCTCGTCAGAGTAGGTATGTAGGTTCGCGCCATATGTAGGAATACTAAAACCTACCTTTTCCCGCATCTACTTTCTATCTATCCTACCCCATACATCCGGCCTGATCCAGATCTGCCCTGCTGCCGCCTGTCATACCTGACCTTTTACCACAAATATGATTTAACCTAATATATACTAATATATATTAATATATACTTGCTAGTGACAACGTAACCCAGTATCCTATTCTGACTAACTTGACCTGAC
>NZ_JACVTW010000035.1:0-31654 GCF_016624785.1 Kosakonia sp. S42
TATAACAGCGGGCGACCTCATGAATCCCTGAATAACCTGACGCCGGAAGAACACAGGCTGATGGCCGAAAACGCGTAAATTTCAAAAAGTGCGTGGAACTAGAATGGGTGTGCTTACACTATTACCGCTGGAACTAACTGGTAAAAAACCTGGTCATTTTGTTGAGCGTCAGGGCAAAATTGCCCAGTGGTTTGACGGGGAAGATAGCGCGCAAATCCTGGGTGAAAGCGCCGTTCTTAAAGGTCAGAAGAATATAACTAAAGTAAATGTTGTTGCGCCACATCACGGCGCTGCTGTTCCTTACGATAATTATACTGTCGTATCCATTCCCAACCCTGATGATGCTTCAAAACGACCTGTCGGCGCTCGCGTGGTGGACCTGCAAGGTAAAAAAGTGGGTAATGGTGCCTTATGCCCCGGACTTCACGGCTCAGCCGGCTCGGGTGATACTTTTACCCTGTCATGTGAGACCGGCCTCCTGCTGATTACAAAAAAAATGCGGCACCGGTTATCAGGCACCTTCCCTACGCGAAAACGTTGCCAGAGGGAAGCACATCGACCTTGATTGGTGGTAAGGGAATGCAATATTTTATCGGTAATTATGGGCCAGATCGGATTATTCTGGTTGACCTTACCGAGTCGAACAGCTTCCGTTTGATTCAGTTGCCTACCCGTCGAGTCCATTTCGTTGTAGACACGGTACGTGCGAAATTCGCCTATGTGTTTACAGAAGACAGAAGCTTAATCAAATAGATGTCCTGAAAGAAGAAATTTCGCAGTCAGTGCGTGTCACTGATCCCTATTCAATGGATGGCCACTGGAATGATCCGCGGCCGAGAATCGCAGTTGCTGACAACAAAATTTACGTCACCGATCCGTTGAAAAGTAAAATTATTGTGTCAGACGCTACTTCTTTTAAAAAGACCAGTGAAATTAGCGTAGAAGGGCAGCCATTTAATATTGTTGGATCGGCGGTTCAGAAAAAGTACATGGTGAACATCACGATCATGAAGCTCATCATCATGATGATGAGTAAGCTCGCGGGGAACTCGCATTGACAGAACGATTCTTGCCAATAACGACGAGTCGATCGTCTCAGGTTTTAGCGAGGGCATTGTGTCAGGCGTTGAAGTACTGACCAGGGTGTTTGCGGACAGGTGTCGAAGTACTGACTGCGGTAATCGCGGAGATGTGATACAGGTACTGACTACGGCTGAAGCCCCGTGGGGTATGGCTTTGCCGCGATCCCTGTCTCAGGTGCGCAACACCCGACGACAGGTATGACGCCGGTATCGCGGGTTAGCTGTCCCCGGCTTGCGTTTCCCAACTGCGGTTTTTTTCAGTATCCCGCCGTTATTCGCTGAACCGATACGTCGGGAACGGCAGCAACTCATCCAGCCGATCCTCCGGCCATGAAGGCAGACGCGTCAACACATCCGTCAGCCAGGCATGTGGCTCCAGGCCGTTCATTTTCGCTGTCTCCAGTAGCCCCATTAGTTGCGCTGCTCTTTCTCCGGCGGTCAGAGACCCTGCGAAGAGCCAGTTTGCGCGTCCCATGGCCACCGGCGTTATGGCCCGTTCGGCACGGTTATTTTCCATGGGAACCCTGCCATCCTCCAGGAAGCGAACCAGTGATGGCCACGTTCTGGCCTTCAGCGGATAATTTATCGCTTTATACAGTGCTGACCCTTTCGGGCAGGCGTCCCGTTGCTCTGTCATCCAGGCATGAAGTTTATCCAGCAGAGGTTTGATATACCGTCGTCGCCAGCGGACCTTATTTTCCGGGGAACGCGAGCGGATACGCTCCTCAAGGCTGAACATTCGGGCGAGCACTTTCAGAACGAACCCTGCCCGCGGATTTCCACTGGCCTTATATAGCTCAGCGAACCGTCTGCGGGCGTGGCTCCGGCATCCGACGTTGATTATCCCGGGATTTTCTTTTGCCGCCGATTTATAAGCGTCATAGTCATCGGTGACCAGATATCCGCCAGCCCATTCTGACAGGAACGCCAGTGGATATTGCGCCCCCGCGCCCCGCATGGCATTCGAAGATAACGATCGGCGTGCCGGTATGCTCACCACTGACATACGTCCAGAGATAGTCCTTTCTGGATGTGCCACCTTTTCGGGTATCCAGGATACGCATCGACGTCTCGTCGGCGTGGATAACCTCACGGGTTAACATTAAGCGGCGTAACTGTTCAGCCAGTGGCGTCAGGGCCACGCTGACAGCACCCACCCATCCGGCCATGGTGCTGACTGAGAGATAGACATCTGCGCGGGCAAAGATGTGCTGCTGGCGATAGAGGGGCAGATAGTCACGGTACTTGCTGACCACCACCTGAGCGACCAGACTGGCTTCTGCATTCCCCTTCGGGATGATCTGCGCGGGCATTTCGCCACTGACCACCCGCTGGCAACAGGTGCATCCATATTGCGGGCGAACATATTGATTAACCACGAAGTGGGCCGGGATATATTCCAGTTTTTCGCTCACTTCATCACGGATGTGGCGCAGTTTCCCCGGGCATTCAGGATCCGGGCAGTTTTCCGTTGACGCGGGTTCGATGGTTTTGATGATCCGCGTCAGACGGGCCGGAAGGGGTTTGCGCACCGGTCGGGTGCGGGCTGAGTTTCACCGTCATCATCGGGTGGTAATAGCTTTCTCAGCCGGATTTCCGTCGCAGCGATATCCGTGTCCGCATCCTCTTCGAAGAGCTGGCGCTGTAACCCGGACAACACTTCGCTTTTTCGCCCGAAGCGTTGCTGACGGGCCAGCATCAGTGCTTCTTCCAGCAGACGGATGCGTTGTTGAAGTTTTTCTTTCTCTGCATTTTCAGACACCACTTTTTGCACCATGGCAAGCGCCAGAGTGCGAAGCTGCTCGATGTCATTTGTTGTGCTGAGAAGGGAGATATCCATGCCCTTAATACTACCATAAGATGCATGGATACTCATTATTTTTCACAGGGTTACTCCCCGTTTTACAGATGAAGTGCTGACGGGAGTTCGTCTTCCCGGAAGACCCATTTTGCCAGGTTATGTCCGTCTATTTGCTGCCAGTCGACACCGGTTATCAGCCATTCGAACTGTTCCGGTGTCAGAGACCATGCAGCATCATTTGCACGCGGCCAGTGAAAATGACCTTTATGCAGACGCCGGGTACACAACCATACCCCGTGCCTGTCCCAGCGCAGTACTTTGATACGCGTCCGGGCTTTATTGGCAAAGACGAAGGCAGCGTCTTCGTGCCATGACGATTTCAGTGTATCCTGCACGTATTGCGTCAGGGTGTCGATCCCCCGGCGCATGTCCACAGGTTTCACAGCCAGGAGACATTATCAGGTTTCAGCATAGCGGAGGGCCCTGAAGACGTCGGTCAGTTGCGAAGGATGGCAGCACATACGTATTCCACCGGGGAGAAAGAGCGTGACAGGTTCATTTACAGCGGCAGCGGCGTGCTGGTGAACAGTGTCGATGTCTGCCGATACCTCGGAAACCCTGACGGGGATGATTTCGGGAGCGTTAGCGCGTTGTTCAGCTTTTGCCACATCCTGCGGCCACTGCCGCAGTGATTTGAAAGGAATATCGTAAAGGTCGCAATATTGCTCACGGGTGAGGCCGCTGGCCCGCCATGCAGCGACGTGATGTTTCTTCTTGTCAAGAGTCCATCGAATTTTTGGCATTGTTCGATCTCCACTGGAGTAGTACGAATGCCGTAATGCTAACTGTCTGAAAATCCCTGTGAAGATGAGTTCGCCGCAAGCTTACGATGATGAGCCACGCTCATTAATACTTGTAAAACCTGACAACGCCTTTCACAGTAGATCTGCTGATAGCAGATCTACTGTCTGGCTTTAATAATCTTTTTGAATTTACCCTGGGAATAACATCCATGAATATCAAATTCCCTTTCATATTATTCATCTCACTTTACAGCATTTACTGCTCTAGTTAATTACATCATAATCTTTTCAGCTTTCAGCCCTTACAAGTAATATATTTATTTAACTCTCTCAAAGCTTTTGACTACGCAACATTGAACAGAAAGGGCAATTGCATCCAGGTACTGCCACAGCAGCGCAGGTTCCTAAAGTCGTCGTCTGGAACTGCCTGCTATGCTGGCTGTAAAAGTTACTGATGATGCTGTCTTCTGTTGCGCGCAACCGCTTTCCTGAAAGATCTGAACCAATATCTTTCGCCTGAAATGCCAGAGCCGGAGTCGAAGCCATTGTCAGAGAGAATGCAACTATCTTACTGATTTTCATGTTAACCTCTTGTTAAATCATCCTCTGAAACTACAGTATGAGAAAGTGCATAACAACCAGTTACCTTTGGTATGTGGAATATGAATCCGGATGTTATAAAATAACATAACACACCCACAAAAAAATGATACTATTGGGTAGTGATGTTCTTCTACGGAAGGCGTTCTGGCTGGATGTAACCAATACGTACGCGGGCTGTAATGGCCAGATATAGCCTGACATCACACACCTTGTCGTATTTTTGCAAGCTCAAATGCTTCAGGCCTGCCCATGTTGGGCAGGCTTTTTGTTAATCCCGCTGAACAGGATCTAGTTTATTAGCTTTCTGATCCTCATTTCAGTGGTGAACATCGACTGAAAAATTATTGTGCCGCCGGGAAATGTAACGTAGAAAAAGCAGGAAAATCCTTTGCTGTTTTCCCAAGTAATCTTTCAGGAGAGAAATCACTCAAAAGCGAAGAACGCTTGTCGTGGAGAATCTCTTCCGCGCAAAGCCGTCCGATCAACGGCCCCAGCGTCATACCACTGTGCGTCACCATGAGGTAGATTCGTCGCTTAGCAGAGATATAACCAAGTCCTGGAAGTCCATCTGCCGGTCGGGAACGCTGCCCAACAGCTATACGTTCCAGCTGTGCCATTTCCATATTATTAAATAGTTTCTGTAGTCTTTTGTGCATTTCTTCACCGATATAGCTATCTACTGGTGCCGGGCTTGCAGGATTGGCAAAGCTGTCAAGGTCAGGACACTGAAGCAGTAATCGCCCTCCTCCTTCTGGCCGAATATTTAACCCTGGTGTGATTAAATTCGCCTGTAACTGGGTTAACACTGGGCGCGTATAGCCCAGAAAACCACATGCAATTTTATTTGGCTGGTTCGGATCGATCATTGCCAGTTGCTGCCCAAGTAGCGAAGTAAGTTCGGCAGACCATCTTCCCGCCGCAATGACTATACTGTCTCCCTGCCAACGTTCGCCATTGGCAAGGCTTATCTCCGCCCTATTTTTTTCTTCAGTTAACTCTGTCACTTCGCTTTGTGTTTTCAATTCGGCGTTATAAACATGAAGCTCGGACACCAGCCATGCCATAAAAACGAAAGGTACCAGTAAGCATTCACCTGGAAAATACCAGATATCTCCGACATGAGATCCCACGCGGATTTCAGGAACTTTGCGCTTAAGTTCATCTGCGGAAAGGTTCTGAACAGGATAGTTCAGTTCCGAAAGACGGCTAACCCGGTCTTGTAACCGTTTTTGCTCTGGCGCACCAGCCGCCCATTCATAAGTCCCAGTCGCTTTTAGCCAATGACCTTCTGTGGTCCGTTTCTGGTGTAGCCGGATATGCTCGTCAATCGCCACGGCATTGAGATGATGATAACTTTCTGGTGTTTTGCCATTTGAATTAATCCAGGCAAAAGTCGTGCTGCTTGTCCCCGCCCCCACATGGCTACGCTCAAAAACAGTGACTTTTGCTCCCTGTTGCGCCAGGGAACGGGCCACGGAAAGGCCGAGTACGCCAGCACCAATAACTGCTATTTTTTTGACCGACATGCTTTTCCTCCTTTTTATCAGCTTCCTGACGTTGGGCTTTCTTGTGGCTTATCGCCAGGTTCATTCAATACGATTTCCATTGAAGGAGCTGATGTAAGCTTATTTTTATATTTAGCCGATATGTCAGGAAGGCTGGTAAACTGACCATCAAGAAAAAGAAAATCTAGCTTATTGGCAATATCCTCCAGCGCTTCGATTTCTGTTTTGAGGTTTTCCCCCTTTTCCTTATTGCCATCCAGAAGCCAGTTAATGGTGCCGTTTTGCTTGGTTAATCCACCAAGATCAATGACATGACCATCGATATTCTGTGCGAATGCGGTTTTCACACAGGAAAAGTAGATAAGGCATACGGTCCTGTTTACTTGTTGCGACCATAATTACTTCCTCCAGATTATTGGGCTGATACAAACGATTCGTCAGAATTAGCAATAAAGATAAGAATTAAAGTATAGAAATTCTCGATGATTATGTCGTTTGCTCTCAGCGGTGCTCCCGCTTAGCGACTAAAGAATTTTGTAAACAGGGAATCAATATTCCCGTTGATGTTGATTAAGCAACTGGGCTACCGGGCTGGCAAAGTAAGTCAATATGCCGTGTGCCCCGGCGCGTTTGAAGCACATAAGTGACTCAAGCACCGTTTGCTCTTCGTCGAGCCAGCCATGTCGGAACGCGGCCATATGCATCGCATACTCACCGGAAACCTGGTAGGCAAAAACGGGTACTGCAAAAGTTTTCCTGGCCTCCCTGATAACATCCAGATAAGGCATGCCCGGCTTAACCATCACCATGTCTGCCCCCTCCTGCAAATCCTGGGCAATTTCATGCAACGCTTCCATCGCATTTGCCGGATCCATCTGATAGTTTTTTTTGTCCCGTTTGCCCAGTGCCATGGCGGATTTCGTCGCCTCACGAAAAGGACCATAATAGTTCGACGCGTATTTTGCTGAATATGCCAATATCTGGATATTAAGCAGTCCATTCGTTTCAAATGCCTTTCTGATATGACCGATGCGGCCATCCATCATGTCGCTTGGCGCGACAATATCTGCGCCCGCTTCGGCGTGAGTAAGCGCCTGTCTGGTGAGAATTTCTTTTGTCGGCTCATTAAGCACATACCCATGCTCGTCAATGATGCCGTCCTGACCATGTGTCGTATAGGCGTCAAGCGCAACGTCAGTTATCACCCCGAGTTCAGGAAAAGTCTTTTTCAGCGCCCTTACAGCTCGCGGTACTAAACCGGATGGATCCCACGAAGCGTCTGCCATCAGCGATTTAGCAGAACTTTCTATACACGGAAATAGTGCAATAGCAGGTATACCTGCCTGAACAAATTGCGCGGCATCATGAAGCAACATATCAACCGACAGGCGAAACACACCTGGCATCGACGGCACTTCCTGTCGCAGGTTTTGCCCCTCAATAATGAATACAGGTAAAATCAGGTCATCTATGGTCAGCTGATTTTCAGCGACCAGACGGCGACTGAAAGAATGGGTGCGAGAACGGCGTAGTCGTCGCGCCGGGAAAGAACCAGGAATAATAATACTCACAAAATTTGCCTCTTCTGAATTCTCAGGGAGAAGGGATGCCTGAGTAAAATAAATACGTGACTAGCGGCAGAATTCCAGTGGCAGGCCGTACTTCTGCTGTATGGTGTGCCCATTCCAGATAACGTGGCCATTTACCAGCGTCATATCAACTGCACCACCTGACAAAATCCGATCTTCAAAGGGGGACCACCCGCATTTGTATGCCACATCCTCCCGGATTACCTGTTGATGACTGAACGGATCGATAACTACCAGGTCCGCCCAATAGCCTTCTCTGATATAGCCACGATCTTTGAGCTGGAAGCGCTCGGCAACAGCATGGCTGGTCTTTCTTACCATCATTTCCGGGGTAAAAATCCCCCTGCTGCTCATATCCAGCAGTGCAGGAAGAGCATGCTGCACCAGCGGTAAGCCGGAAGGCGCAGCAAAATAGTCATTCTGCTTTTCCTCCAGCAAATGCGGCGCATGGTCAGTCGCGATAACGTCGATAATGCCTTCATTAACGCCTCTCCAGAGGGCTTCCTGATGAAAAGAGGATTTTACGGATGGATTACATTTGAGCTTATGCCCCAGCATTTCATAATCGTCATAATTAAAAAACAGGTGATGAACGCAGACTTCAGCCGTGATGGTTTTCTGGCGCAGCGCCTCCAGCGTGGGAGCAGCATCAAAGAGAGCGAGTTCATCTGCGGTGGTGATATGCAGAACATGTAATCGGGTACGATGTTTTTTCGCCAAAGAGACGGCCTGGCGTGAAGATATCAGGCAAGCTTCCACAGAACGAATAAAAGCATGTTCGCCAGGAGGAATAGTGTCCCCAAAACGAGCCCGCCATGTCTCCTCATTATGCTTTATTGTCGGGGTATGCTCGCAATGTGTTGCTACCAGACAGGGTGCGTTGGCGAAAATACTTTCCAGGATCTGTTCATCGTCCACCAGCATATTTCCGGTAGAAGCCCCCATGAAGACCTTCACCCCACAGGCTTGCGAAGCCGTAAGCGCTTTCAGTTCGTCAAGATTATCGTTCGTCGCGCCGAAGTAAAAACTGTAGTTCGCCAGCGAAGAATTCGAGGCACGTTGAAATTTCTCACGCAGCGCCTGCAGGGTCGTTGTTGGTGGCATAACGTTCGGCATTTCCATAAAACTGGTAATGCCTCCCATTACAGCGGCTGCTGATTCAGTGGCAATGGTTCCCTTATGCGTCAGACCGGGTTCACGGAAATGAACCTGATCGTCAATCATGCCAGGTATTACCCACTTCCCATGTACATCAATAACCTGCCATTCTGATCGGGAGGGAATAGGCGAGGCAATTTTCTGGATCCGTCCGTTATCAATGAGGATGTCGGCCGGATAGCGCAAGTTTTCATTGATTATTAATGCATTGGTCAGTAATAAAGGCTTCATGACATCCCGCCCCCGATGCTGTTGCGCTCCAGTATCGATGAGATAAACGCGCCGATTAAATAACGGTTTGCTTCTGCTCGTTTTGCAAAGGGTTGCAATCCCGGCGTTTCAGTGCACGCTGCGACGTCGGAACAGGAAGAAAACAACCATGATTCAAATGACGAATCGAAATGGTTAAAAATAATGCCATCCTCACATTCACAGCCATCAACGCGCTCTTTTTCCATGACCGGGAAAAAGCGTTCGAGTTCATCACGTAATGCCACGCTGAAATGACCCGGGCGAGTAGCATGTTCGAAAGTGTAGAGATACGCCTTATGACGAAGAATATCTTCATGGCAACAGAGCACACCATGACTGGCTGCGTTTTTCAGAAGCGTTTCATAGCTGAGCAGTACTTTACCTTCAACAGAAGGTTCGACCTCTACCCCTCTGGTAAAGCCTCGGTTTGGGTTCTGTCCAAGACTGTTCAGGCGGCTACCTGTGCGCAGGCCAGATAGGTTTACAAGCGGTAAAAAACTCACTGCTACGTTATCACACAATTCAGGGGAGCCTTCGCACAAAAAATCCAGCATCCCCCAACATCCCGCGGGTTCTTCTCCATGAAACCCTGCCGCGATCAGTACGTGAGGAACATCTGCCCCCTGATTAACAGACTGATAGAGTGATATTTCTCCATCACCAGTATTACTAAGAATGATCTCGGAAAGCCCCCATCGCCTGGATTGTTCTCTGAACGCTGTTTTATAAAAATCGATATCGTTGCTTTGGGTATCATCCTCCTTCACTGGCCAGACGTGACAACCGCTCTTGCGCCAGGGGATATCGCTTCTGCTTTGCTTAATCAACGTGAACCTCCGGTGGCTGGCAACATATTTTGATAGCTTCTGCCGCCTCATTAAGTAACAGCGTTCCCATGCACTTCCCGGTACGATCGCGCACCGTGACACGCGCCGCATTCTCCTCCGCATCGCCAATGATCAGCAGGAAAGGAATGCGGGCCAGAGTCTGTTCACGGATTTTAAATCCAATTTTTTCATTGCGAAGGTCGGCCTCACAACGCAGCCCTTTCTTGCGAAGCGCCTTCACAACCTGCTCCGCATACTGGTGCTGCTTGTCGGTAATCGTCATGACCACGGCCTGAACCGGCGACAGCCAGGCGGGCAGTTTACCGGCGTAATGTTCAAGAAGGATACCGGTGAATCGCTCAAGGGAGCCGAAGAGCGCCCTGTGCAACATCACCGGGCGTTTTGTCGAGCCATCCTCGGCAATATAACCAATATCAAATCGCTCAGGCAGATTCATATCCACCTGTAGCGTTCCGCACTGCCAGTCACGACCAATCGCGTCGCGCAACACAAGCTCCAGTTTAGGGCCATAGAAGGCACCTTCACCGGGATTTACCGACCATTGTAATCCCTGCGCTTCCAGAGAGTCTGAAAGCGCGTTTTCCAGCCGATCCCAGTCTGCGTCGCTTCCCATGTGCTTTTCAGGACGGGTAGATAACTTGATTGCGATCTCTTCAAATCCAAACTGCTTATAAATATCAAGCACCAGTTGAAGGATACTTTTACACTCCCCCTCTACCTGTTCCAGCGTGCAAAAGATATGCGCGTCATCCTGAGTAAAGTGGCGGACCCGTAATAAACCATGCAGCGATCCAGAGGGTTCATAACGATGGACTTTACCAAATTCAGACAGGCGAACGGGTAAATCGCGGTAACTCTTGAGCCCGTATTTAAACAGCGATACCGCCCCCGGACAGTTCATTGGCTTGAGAGCAAAATTCCGCCCATCCTCGGTTTGCGTCGTAAACATATGATCACGATAGTTGTCCCAGTGACCGGATATTTCCCACAGGCTGCGGTCCATAACATCAGGCGTATTGACCTCAACGTAACCCGCCACCTCATGGCGGTTACGCATATAGGCAATCAGTGACTGAAATATCGTCCAGCCACGGGGATGCCAGAAAACCGCGCCAGGCGCATTGTCCTGAAAATGAAACAAATCCAGCTCCCTCCCCAGCTTGCGATGGTCGCGTTTCTCCGCTTCGGCCGTTTTCTCAAGCCAGCCATCAAGCTGTTTTTTGCTGGCCCATGCCGTGCCATAAATTCGCTGTAGCTGTACGTTGCTGGCCCATGCCGTGCCATAAATTCGCTGTAGCTGTACGTTGCTGGCTTCCCCCTGCCAGTACGCACCGGATACGTTAAGCAACTTCATATTTTTCAGAAAACGAAGATCCGGAATCAGTGGGCCATTAAAGCCATCCGTGAACTGTTTGAGATGGCATAATGTCACCAGCTCATCTTCCGGTATTTCCATCAGCCTCGTTGATTTGAATTTCTCTCCCTGCCGCTCAAAAAAGTTAACTGCCTGCGCTCGCGTAACCTGCTCTTTAAAAACCGGCGGATTATCGGCGATCAATTTGGTCATGTGCTGCTCAATTTTCAGCAAACCGCTGCTGGTAAAAGGCTTATCTGTCGCGAAATCGTAATAAAACCCTTCTTCTGTCAGATGCCCTTCTACCCCTCTGGCAGAGGGAAACAGCTGATTTACTGACGCAGCAAGAAAGAGAAGGCAGCCACGGCGAATCGGATCCAACGCTTCTTCGTCAAAAAGCGCGATAATATTGAGCGTGCCACTTTTCTGCACTGCCTCGATCAGATCGATGCTTTGACCATCTATTTCAGCATATACGGCGTTTTTCGCGACGGAAGAACCGATACTTTCCGCGACGTTCTGCAACGTGGTCCCTTTTCTGACGAGCTTCAGAGAGCCATCAGGAAGAGTAAAGGTGAGAACTTCTGACTCTGTTATAAGCGCTTCTGACATTTTCGTATCCGACATAGCTCAGTGATTAACAGCAACTATGTTGCATTAACACACAAATTAACGCAACTATGTTGCATTAAAAGTCGCCTGCCTGAAAATATCAATCCCTGCGTAAGGCATAAAAAATTGAGGTACTAGATGCAAATGATAAATATAATCATTATTATTTAAATATAACCTGCGCTATGTTTTACAGAGAGTGATATAATATAACATTACTTAGCATTAACAAATAGTGATGTCATCAGGAGATAACCATGCTTCAACTCAACACAGTAAAGATAATCCTGTTAAGCACGCCTTTCACAGGATTGACAGCTATCCAGGGGCTTATGCTGCTGAAAAGTTTAAGGCCATCACGACCTTCACGGTAATTACTGGCATGGCACAGAACGTGGCGGGGACGCCGCAGAAGCCAGTTCGATTACCCGACCTGGCGCAGAAATCCATGAATATCAGCTTACAACCAGAGTTATAAAGCGCGCTCAGGGGGGAACGGAATACCTCTGAGGAAGTTAATGTTTTATGAAAAAAGCAATCATCTTTCTCCTTTCTTTTTATAGCTGCGCGGGATTTGCTGAGTCTCAGCAGGCACGAAGCGACTATTCTACTGAAGAAAGTCAGGCTAAAGTTAACAAAATCCTTCATACCACTTCGTTGTACAGGAAAGGCCTCAGCTACAGTGAACGCGTTGCTGAGATATCTTCCCATTTCCTCGGAACACCTTACCAGGCGCATACACTGATTGGGTCATCGTCGATGCAAGAGAGGCTGGTCACTGACCCCAGTACCGTGGATTGTTTTACTTTTCTTGATTATGTTCGCTCCATGGCGCACGCCAGTAGCTGGCAAACTTATGTATCTGAACTTGTTAAGACCCGTTATACAGACGGAATAATTGATTTTACTGGCAGAAAACATTTTTTCACGGACTGGGCTGTCACATTTCCGCGAAATGCACAAGATATTACTCAGGACATCAGCCCATATACTATTACTGTCAACAAACAGCTAAACCAAAAGAATAAAAAACAAGAATATGTCAAGGGTCTTGGTATTATCTCACGCCGGATAAGCTATATACCGGCATCTGCAATAGATAAAGAGCTAATAAATAAATTACAGACAGGTGATTACGTGGGTATTTATTCAACAAAAAGAGGGCTGGATGTTTCACATGTTGGGATAATTATCAAAGATCACAATAACATCTGGTTCAGAAATGCATCGTCATTAGCGAAAAACAGAAAGGTTATTGACTCCCCTTTTATTAGATACGTAGCTACAAAGCAGGGTATTGTAGTTTTACGAGAGAAAACAAATCAATACCCCTGAAAAGTATAATAGTGTGTCAGGCAATAGCGCCTTTACCCACGCCCTCAAAGGCATGGACTTCTATTTTCGCTGCGGGTAAATCGTGCTCAATTGACTGCCTGATAAATAAAGCCAGTGACTCAACTGTGGTATCACACGGCAGAATGTCTAATACCTCAGAACAAAGCATGATTTCAAAGTATCCCTGAAAACTTCGCCAGGAAGAACATGTCAGCCCCTTATTCCAGTATGCTATGGCACGCGGTGAAAGTGTTGTCACTGTAACGACATCTTCCCGGCTTAACAGATAAGCGTTATTCCATCGTTTTGCCCATTCCTGTTCCCGCATATAGCTTCGCTCACCATCAACAAAAATTCTGATTGCAGAGCGATGCCCATGCGCTATTCTCTGGCAATTTCCGCGGTGTTTTTTCAGTCCATGCGAGTAATGATAACTGTCACCATTGATACTTTCCGGCCGTAACGTTATCGTTATGCCCTTTACTCCCTGCGGCAAACACGCCAGTAAATGTTTTTCTATTTGGGATTTAAGGCAGCGGGAAGTAATATTATCTGCCTGGACCAGCCAGAAACTCTCCTGCGGCCCGGAAATAAAACACAGGGTCTCCCCATTTTTACGCAGCATGGCGACTTCCGTCGTAGTGCCCACATGACTAACAATAATATGACTATTTTGTTCCGGCACAATCAGGACATGATCGGCCAGTTTATCAATTTCATGTTTGATACTTTTTTTTGCATGTGAGAAATCCATTACCATTGATTCAGCATTCAGATCCCCTTCAAGAATAATATCAATGATAAGGCTATCGCCAATCAGTCCGGCTTCCGCATCAAGGAAACTAAAATCCATGACCGTCAAATCATTAATAAAAATTTTCACCACCACCTCTTTAATAAAACAGAAAAGCCTCTTCCGCAAAAAGATTGAAGAGGAAAGTATCATTTTGCTACATTAATAACAAATCGTTAATAATATGGTGTTATGTTAATGGCACTAGCAGAGCCATACTCAGAATTCATTGCGCAACTTCTGATAACCTTCGACCAGCTTAACGTTGGTACTGGCCACTTCTTCTGAAAATTGTAAAGAAGCGGGGTCTACTCTCGAATAACTTTTAAGAACGGAATCAGGTCCCACGCGTTCGGTTGATGGAATATAGGTGTTCTCAGGCAAGGTAACGCCATCCACAACTGCATTATAGCGAATGACACAACCAGTCTGAATATGACAGTTAAACAACACGCTGTTGAATCCAATAAATACCCGCTCGTCAACCTGACAGGGGCCATGCACTATTGCACGATGGGCAATGGACGTTCCGCTTCCTATCGTCACTGGCGCGCCGCTTTTTGAATGAATAACCACCCCATCCTGAATATTAGAGTGGGAATGGATAATGATCGGATCCATGTCTCCTTCTGCATTTAGCTCGTCAGCACGGATAACCGCATAGGGTCCGACGTAAACATAATCATGAATAATGACACGTCCACAAATTACCGCGGTGGGATCGATATAGGCCTTTGTTGACACCACTGGGGTATGACCTGATGGGTTTTTACGTAACATTTTTACTTTCTTTCCAGTGAATACGGGCAACGGCATTATGAGGATGCAGGCTTTCCTGATGCTCAACCCTGATATCAAATGCTTCACAAAAGGGTGCACAACGAAAAACGTTATTGAGCCGACGGGCAGCATCTTCGCAAAACATCAGATTCTGACCGTTAGCCACCGCAAAAGCCTGTTCGTCGCTCCGCTTGACAACCGTTTGCACGGCTGTCCCGAGAGCAACTTCAGCATAATCAATCAGCTCAATCACAGGCAGTGATTTTGCTTCAGGATTAAGACGGATATTCACCCATGCCCAGCTTCGCTGGCTGTGCGGAGTTGCCGGCATTCCTTTCTCAACAAGCCAGTCGGCTATTTCTGCTGCCGGGAGTCTGTCGATCCGGTTACCAAAGTCTTTGCTAAACTGCAAACCCGCGACGTGGCGGCTAAGTGCAGCGGAAGCCGGGCAGGTTGACGAATAAGGGATACCCACTTTGAGGGTAACCGTAAAAGATTGCCTGAGTTCGGCGCCCAGAGTCAGAGGATAAGCTTTCCAGCCGGAGTGATTAGAATTTAACGACTTACGCGACAGTAACAAATCCCCTGAAATCTCAATACTGGCTTCATCACTACGTCCCTGATGAGATACCAGAAATGCTTTCAGCACATGTTGCAATAATGCCGGTGTGATTTCCCCTTGTGTCAGTTCGTCCAGAAGAAGATAAAGGCGAGACATATGGATCCCCTTTTCAGCTTCAGGTGAACTGAAAAGGTTTATGCCGGCATTGACCTTTGCTGATACCGGCCTGCCTGAGATGTCTATCGGCAGGTCAATTTCCTCCATGCCAACCCAGGATAATGACTCGCCCTCATCGTCACCCTTAGTGGACTGAATATCCGGTAGCATGCCGGGGCATAAGGTTTGTTTCGCTGCAATACTCATATATACCTGCCTGATCTGATATTTACTCTCATCCTTACCCTCCCGTCGCCTGAGCTACCGCTTTATTTCTTTCGGTACTGAATCTCAACTTTTTCCTGCTTTGTCTTGGCTTCAATACTTAATTCTGCGGTGGGCCTGAGTAGCAGGCGTTGCAGGCCGATAGGTTCGCCTGTATCCCGGCAGAAGCCATATTCTCCTTTTTCAAGCCGTATAAGCGCTGCATCATATTTCGGCAACAGGCGGCTTTCTCTGTCTATCTGTCTGAACAGCAGATGTAACTGCTCTTCACGAATGGCGATGTCACCTTCGTCACCCGTTTCTGGATTATCCTGCAGTTGTTGCTTCATCTGGTCAATATGATCAAGCACCTCCTGTCTTTCGTGGCGGATAAGCCGCCGGAAGTAGTCCTGTTGCACATGATTCATGTAATCTTCTGGCGGCATCGCCAGGATTTTTTCTCGTTCAGCGCGGGTAGGTTTAGTCATGTCCTGTATCGATAAAATTGCATATTGAAGTGCTATAACATAACATTGAGTATCTCTGCAAAATAACCTGTTAAGCTAGTCGGGCCACTTTCGTGGGCCAGGGATCGTGGAAAATCCCCCCCTGCTGCCACCAGAGAATCTCCTCTTCAGTGAGTAAACACTGCCGCAACGCGAGGGCGAAATCGTCGATTTCTCCGCTCTCGCCAATAACAGTCAGGCGGCATCGCCGGTCACCAAATCTGCCAGGCATTTTTGCCAGTTGCTGACGGATAGCTGCGCGTTCTTCCTTTGTCAGTGAATTATCAGTGTGAGTCAGGACCCCGGCTTTCCAGTAGCTTATGAATTCGAGATTGATGCTCCCTGCTGCCTGGTTCCACAATAATGCCAGATCATCCCGTCCCGGTAGCCAGAAAAACCCCTTGCTGCGGTAAACGCCTGCGCCCATGAAGCGATGGCAGGTATCCCACAGCCGCTGCGGATGAAATGGACGGTCATCCTCAATGACCTGCCACGAAATATCATATTTTTTGTCGGGTTCATCTGGCAAAACTGCATCAATTGCATCCTGAAGCTCATCGATAAGTAACGCCACCCGATGAAAATCGTAATCCGGCATGGAAAGCAATTCATCCATCTGTAAATTTCCCCAGGGCACGGCCATAATTGCAACCTGCGGATTAAGGGGATGTATGGCCCTGGCCACATCAGTAACCACATAAAAGGGCAACCGGTCGTTTTTGGTTAGCAGGAGCTTATTACAGAATATAATCTGTTCCGCCAGCAGGCTTTCCACTCCCCGAATTCCTTTGTTGAGGTGCTCCTGAAAAACCGGAATAAGCTTCTTTCCTCCGTCATAGTCATCATTAAGCATCACAGTATCAACAAGCGATAAAAACGCTTTGAGACTTACCTGGGTATGCTCACGCAAATAGCGGACCAGGGGGAGAGGATGACTGATGCCTGACGTTTCCAGTAAAATAAAATCCGGGGACCGTTTTTCGAGCAGGTTTTTCAGCGCGGAATCCAGCTTCTGGATCCCGCTTCTGCTGCTGATACTGTCTGCTGAAATACTCACAAAATTGTTACTGGCTACATCAACGATTTCTGTGTTGGCTATCAGGACGCCATCCACATCAAGTTCACTCATGTCATTAACGATGACGGATACAGCCATTCGCCGTTTGTGTGCCTGTGTAAGAAGGTTTTTTAGCAGAGTAGTTTTCCCTGCCCCCAGAAAACCATTAAGGATAATGAGCGGTGTTTTTTTCATAGCATCCAGCCTTATGCCGCTAAACGTTAATGCAATCAAGTTGCAATAATACCGGATTCCTGCCAAAATTCAAATGACATGACTCGGAGGGGGGATATATGACAACACCAGGAGCCAAAACGCATGACTGGAAGCAAATGTTGCGCACACACGGTTTGCGGGCAACGCCATCCACCCTTGCTACACTGCAGTGCCTCGAACATGCCAGCCAGGCCATGAGCCATGATGATTTAACTCAGCAACTGGGCGAGCAGGCTCCCGATCGTGTGACCCTTTATCGAATACTGGAGCGGCTAATGCAGGTAAGTATTATCCAGCGTTATACCGACTCGGCAAGAACTCAGCGTTTCGCTCTGACCCAACGGGCTGCCGTAGGACTTTTTGAATGCGATAACTGCAATCATGTTATTCCTATTGAGCAGGATCCAGCCCTGGAAGCGGCCATTGAATTGGTAAAATCACATCTCACTGGACATGGTATGACCGAACGGGAAATTATCCTTTCCAGTCACGGTATCTGTCCGGACTGTAATCGTACATTACTGATATAGATGATAAAATTATTCAGCGCACCCATGATACGGGAGAGGACTGGCGCAGCCCGACAGAGCGGATGGTGCATGAAATGCACATTGATTTTGCAAAGTTAGGCATCCTGCCGCCAGACATCGAACCTCGTCCCACAGAGCACATCCCACAAATCATCAGTATGATCGAACGACTTCTGCATCGACAATTTGCTTACATTGCAGAGAATGGTGACGTCATGTTCTCCACTGCATCGGCAAAAGACTATGGAAAGCTTTCGGGACAGGATATTACCATGCTTCGTGCCGGGACCCGCATCGAAGTGAATGAGTATAAACGCGACCCACTGGATTTTGTTCTCTGGAAACGGGCAAAACCCGGCGAGCCCGTCTGGCCATCACCCTGGGGTGAAGGGGGACCTGGCTGGCATATTGAATGTTCCGCCATGAACTGCCATTACCTTGGTACCCATTTCGACATTTACGGCGGTGGTTCGGACCTGATATTTCCCCATCATGAAAATGAGATTGCCCAGTCCACCTCCGCCAATAATGTCCCTTACGTAAATTACTGGCTTCACACCGGCATGGTAACGGTGAATAAAGAGAAGATGTCGAAATCGCTGAATAACTTTTTTACCCTGCGCGATATTCTGCACCGATTTGATGCCCAGAGTGTGCGCTTCTTCCTGCTAAGCGCACATTATCGTAAGCCGCTGAATTATACGAGGAAAATATTCACCTTGCGCGCGCCTCTCTAACACGGCTCTACACCGCATGTCAGTTCGCTGACGGGTCTCGATCTGAACAGCACGATGCATGGCGGGCCAGATTCTGTGAGGCAATGGATGATGATTTCAATACACCCCAGGCGCTTGCCATTTTATTTAAATTGACAAGAGAGATTAACAGGCTTTGCGGAACGAATGATGATGAAGCCGCAGCACTTGCCACCACGCTGAAATACCTGGGGAATGTGCTGGGTTTGCTTGAACAATCAGAAGATGCCTTTTTGAAAAAAACGCAGCGATCTTCATCCTGCAGAACTGCAACTTATTGAAAAGTTAATTCACCAGCGCAGTGAGGCACGACGTATGGGCGAATGGGACAAGGCCGATCGTTTAAGGAATGAATTAGTGGAGCAAGGCATTGGACTGAAGATGTCGGCGAAAATACCTCATGGCGTATCCGATAAGTTGTCCCTCTGGATGTAAAAAATTTCAATATCTATTGTTATGTTATAATGTAATACAAAAGGTAATTTTATGAACCAACCACGCGAAGTCGTTATTGTCGATGCGGGTCCGGCCGGGGTAGGTATGGCGGCGCTTCTTCGTCGGAGTGCTATACAGGATATCCTGGTCGTTGACAGTCACGAAGTAGGTGCCTCCTTTATGCGCTGCCGGAAGAAACCCGTTTTATTACTCCTTCTTTTTTTTTTCCAATCCGTTTGGATAACCAGATCTGAACTCTGTGACCCCTGACAGTTCCCTGGCGCTTTTCTGCGGTGAAGAACATCCAGGGGGGAAAACTTATGCCAGTTACCTTAAGGTCGTACTGGATGAGTATCAAATAACCGTCATGGCTCCCGCCAGGATTGCAAAGGTTGCGTTGCTCAGTTCAGGTAATTTTATACTGACAACAGAAGCAGGAGAGAAGCTGGAAACACGCTCTTTAATATTGGCTACAGGCGAATTCCAGTTCCCAGACCGGCAGATTTTTACTGGAGCAGATATTTGTTGCCATTACGGTGATGTGACCAGTTGGAAGGATTTCAGGAAAGGTGAATACATTGTTATAGGCGGCTATGAAAGCGCAGTGGATGCCGCTGTAAACCTGCTGGAAAATGGCTCATCTGTAAAAATGTTAACCCGCTCAGCCCCCTGGTCAACTAACCACATCAGCGATCCCAGTCTATCGCTTTCCCCTTATACCCGTGAGCGTTTGAACAGAGTAATGAATCACCGTCTTTTCGAAATTTATGAAGATGCGGATGTCTGTGAAGTAATCAGAATGCCCGGCCCGGGAAGTTCGTACAAAGCCCATACCACAAACGGACGCGCCTGGGCTACTGACGAGGTGCCTGTGCTTGCTACCGGCTTCCAGTGTGGCGGGGGAGCAAGGCAACTGGCTGCTTTTTTTGAATGGAATGATGATGGCTATCCGGTATTAACGGACGAAGACTGCTCAACCCTTTTTCCTGGTTTGTACCTTGTCGGCCCTCATGTGCGGCATGCCGGTAATATTTATTGCTTTATCTATAAGTTCCGTCAGCGCTTTCCCGTAGTGGCAGAAAGTATTACTCGTCATCTGGGCCTGTCCTTGGTGGGTTCTGCCTTCAGAACCCGACTGCTGTGCCGATGATGACTGTGCATGCTGAGGGGCGTGTTTATGCAAAAATGGGGTTAGAAAGTGCAGGAAAATCTACCCTGTTTAATATCCTGACGGAGAGTACTGCCAGTGATGAACGTAATTTCAGGGGATCAACCATTGTATGTCGGTAAGGTTTCATTAATCAGGCGGGTATCTGCATGGTTGATACACCAGGCATACGCTTTCAGAGCGACAGCGAAACCACAAAACTCGCCCTTGATGCGCTAAACCAGCATGATGGAATTCTCCTAGTTCTGCGGGCCACACACGCTCAGCATGAATGGCAATCACTCTGCCGCCTCATACCACCGCAGGCAAAATACCTTATTATCCTCCTGACCTTTGCTGATAAGATTAAAAGCGGGCTTGACGAGCTGACAGAATATCTGAGCGAAACTTCAGGCGTACCCGTGCTGGCAGTCAACGCCAGAGAAGCTGACCGGCGGGTTCGTCAGGTAGTCTTGCAGATACTTTTGCAGAGTACACCATCTTCCTCCGCTGTTTCTTTAACCAGTTTGAAAATACCGATAAGTAACCTGCTGGCTGAATCGCCTCAACAAACGATCTTTGAATATCGATGGGGTGGTAAACTTGCTGCGATAGTCTGTCTGTTCCTGCTTTTTGCCGTTCCGGTATGGGGGGAATGGCTGCTGTCAGATTTCATTCAGCCTGTCATTGACAGTGCGGTTATTCAGCCACTTGAGAATATAACGACCAACTGGCCCGACATTCTGCAAGCATTATTTGTCGGCAATTACGGTCTTTTTAGCCTGGGACTCTATTCTTTCATATAGGCCATTCCTGTGGTGGTACTGGTCGGAATATCTTTTTCACTGACAGACGACAGTGGGCTTAAGGAAAGAATTACCGCGACGCTGGATCCCTGTTGCGAAAAGTGGGTCTCAGCGGCAAGGATCTTATTCCAGTATTAGGCTGTAACGTGGTGGCAGTTTTTCAGAGCCGTTCATGTTCGCGCTGTATCCGGCATACCTGTATCAGTATGATTATCTTTGGCTCTGCTTGCAGCTATCAGACGGGGGCAACGCTTTCACTTTTTAATGCTTCTCATCATCCCTGGCTCTTTGCACCTTATCTCTGCCTGCTTTTTATCACTGGCGCATACATACGCGGCTCTGGAACAGGCCGTTAAAGACTAGCGAGAATCCGCGTTTGACAGAGCTGACCTGGCTACAATGGCCGCGCTGGCGAAACGTGGCGTGGATGCTGAGAAATATCCTCCGTCGGTTCCTTATGCAAGCTATGCCACTGTTCCTGATTATCTGCCTTATTGCGGGAATGCTTGATTACGCAGGTATCACCCGCTGGCTGAGCGAAACTACTGCGCCTTTACTTCATCTTTTTAAACTGCCGGCAGAACTGATGCAGGGATCATTTTTTTCACTGCTAAAGAAAGATGGTTTGATGGTGCTCAATCAGGATGGCGGCAGCTTACTCAGCACATCTCAGTTACTGCTACTTGTCTGGCTCGTCTCTACGTTGATGGCCTGCCTTGTCACGGTATTTACCATCGCCCGGGAAATGAACTGGTGGTTTGCAGCAGCAGTGGCGGGAAAACAGGGATTAAGTTCTCTGGTGGTGGCTCTGGTGATATCCCAGTTATTTATTCATGAGGCATAGTATGATCCCCAAAACTTACCAGCAATGGTACCGGTGCATCACAGAAGAATGTGGAATTCCCTTGACGCAGGCATTTATTGCATCCCATCTGGCAGTCCTTGAGTCCCAAGACCATCAGGAAACCAGACGTTTTGTCTCGTTATATGGGCAACATCATCTGAATAGTGTTGTACAGTGGTTCAAAAAAGCTGGGGAAGAATTGTTGTAAGCTGGCCCCCTTTTCGCTTTCATAAGAAGGCACCCGACAAATGCGGGTGCCTTCGATTCATTCGTCAAACCAGGGCTCAACAGGATCGGAATAATGCCGCCACTTATGAGGCCCTTCTGCCATTTCTGCATCCGTTAACAGGGCAGAGTCCAGTCTGTTGCGCAATTCTGATTCATTCATATCCATTCCAATAAAAACGAGTTCCTGACGGGCATCACCAATGCCATCTATCCAGTTAGACATGATGAACTTCAGTGACTCAGCATCCTCTGGCCAACGTTCTTTCGGCACACTCGCCCACCACATGCCCCCCAGCCCCTGGCGCGCAATGCCACCTGCCTGTGACCATGAACCTGCGAATTCCGGACGGCTGGCCAGCCAGAAGTAACCTTTTGATCTGACGACTCCATCCAGCTTATTTTCCATCACCTGCCAGAAACGGGTCGGATGAAAAGGCCGGCGGGCGCGAAAGACAAAGCTGGTGATCCCATATTCTTCTGTCTCCGGTGTATGTTCGCCCCGGAGTTCTTTAAGCCAGCCGGGTGCCTGAGCGGCCTGCTCGAAGTCAAACAGCCCGGTATTAAGTATGTTGCCCAGCGGAACCTGTCCAAACTGTGAAACAACGATTCTGGCCCGTGGATTAAGCGAACGTAAAATCGCCATCAGTTTTTCTTTTTGCGCTTCACTGATAAGGTCAACTTTATTAAGGACCAGCACATCACAGAATTCAATCTGATCGATCAGCAAGTCAACAACGCTCCTTTCATCACCTTCACCTAATGATTCTCCGCGTGACTGAATGCTGTCTTCCGAACCGTAGTCTTTCAGAAAATTGTACGCATCCACCACAGTGACCATGGTGTCAAGGCGGGCCACCGTCGAAAGGTTTTCACCGTCATCGCCCGCAAAGGTAAATGTTTCAGCAACAGGCATAGGCTCAGATATACCGGTGGACTCAATGACAAGCTGATCAAAACGCCCTTCTTTTGCCAGACGATTAACTTCGAGAAGAAGATCTTCGCGCAATGTGCAGCAAATGCAACCGTTGCTCATTTCTACCAGTTTTTCATCAGTCCGGGAGAGTTCTGCACCACCTTCCCTCACCAAGGCAGCATCAATATTCACCTCAGACATATCATTAACAATGACAGCAACACGACGGCCTTCCCGGTTGTTCAGAATATGGTTAAGCAAGGTTGTTTTCCCTGCTCCCAAAAATCCCGAAAGTACGGTAACCGGCAGGCGTTTATCGCCATGAAAATTTGCACTGACTTCAGACATTACCTTCCATCTCCTCAGATATTCGTTGTGTTCGGATTAACCAGGATTGTTGAGCACGGTTATCTCATCGCCTTTAATGGCGTTGTAAAAACAACTCCGCCGACCTGTGTGGCAGGCTCCACCTTTTTGATCCACAAGCAGTAGCACCGCATCTCCATCACAATCCATACGGATATCATGTACTTGCTGAACGCAGCCGGAGGTCTCACCTTTTCGCCAAAGACATGATCGGGATCGCGACCAGTAACAGGCTCTGCCAGTCAATAAAGTTTCATCAAGAGCCTGTTGATTCATCCAGGCCAGCATCAACACCTCTCCAGTGTCATATTGCTGTGCAATCGCAGCGATCAACCCATGAGAATCCCAGGGTATTGATGCCAGGATATCTTCAAGTTTAAAAACTGCACCTGCATAGGCTTTTTCCAGTAAGAGAAACATTGGCACCTCACTTATCATATGTTATGATATAATGTAACAATCAGGTTTGCCAGTTCTTCTTTACTTACATGGCACGATCAAAACATCAGTTGATTGCCATCGTTTCAGGACAAGAAAGATAATATCGCTTGAAAATTACAGGAGGCCCGGTGAGTAATAGCCCATATTCTCTAAGTACAAGGGACACTGCACTATCGTCTGCGGATTGTTCCGGGCTGAGAGAGCTGATTGAGAATAAGAAGGTACGAATCACACCGCTCCGGGAGAGAGTTTATAATTTCGTCAGTCATGCTAAAGAAAAAGGCATCAGCGCATACCAGATCCTGGAACTAATGAAGAAATACAATCCCAATGCAAAACCGACTACGGTTTATCGTTCTCTGGATTATTTGCAACAAGTAGGGATTATCGTAAAAATAGAATGCTGTAGTAAATTTATCAAAAAAAATAATTTATCCTCTGATGTTGTGACTCTTTTTTTGATTTGCTCAAATTGCGGAACAATAATTCAACATACTGATTACCTCATTCATACTTACATTGAGGAAAAAGCAATAGACTATGGTTGTGCTGTACAAAAAAAAGATATTGAAGTTAAAGTGATTTGTCCTGATTGTCGCGAAAAGGGTTAAACCACCAATATGAATAATTATTGAAATCGAGCCAGGCAATAAATAAATTTTAAAATATCTAAAAGCCATCAGACTATTATCTGACTCCATATTAAATATAACTGTCAACAAGGAGTATCGGTTGCTTTCATAATTGGCGTCAACAACCTCAATCTTTACAATGAATAAAAAGCATCAGAGCCTGCTTTTTATATTCCACTGTCTTAAATGACCTTAACAGTCCGTGTTGCTGGACGAATTACGTGCGAGTAAAATGATAATAAACAACCCTCCAATGCCCGCCGTGATAATGCCAATTGGTAGTTCCTGCGGAGCCAGTATCGTCCGGCTGACTATATCACCGCCACACAGTAATATTGCACCCCAGACGCCACACAAAGGTAACAACAACAGATGCTTAACTCCTGCAAAATGCCGACACAGATGAGGCACCATTAAGCCAACAAATCCAATCACGCCAGTCAATGCCACCAACAACGATGTTGCCAGTGCGCAACAAAGAAAAATCTCGATGCGCAGACGACTCACGTTTATCCCCAGAGACAACGCTGTTTGTTCTCCTGCCAGCACACCATCCAGAGAGCGCCACCGCAACAGAACAAAGGCAAACAGCAACACCAGGCTGAACACTGCGAAAGGCAAATTATTCCAGGTGGCTAATCCCAGACCACCCAGTGACCAGAAAAGCACAGAACTGGCGGCTCGCTGATCGCCCGAAAAAATGAAATAACTGGTCAGCGCCCCGAACAAAAAAGAGATGGCAAGACCGCAGAGAATCAGATGCTCAGCTCCGCGTTGCTTTTTAAAATGAAACAACAGCATTACTGCTATGGCGGAACACACCCCACCAACAAACGCCGATACGGGGAGCGTTAATACACCGAGTCGATCACCAAAACGGGTGATCACCAGCACCGCTCCCGCTGACGCGCCGGAGGATAGCCCGAACAAAAAAGGATCGGCCAGATCGTTACGGGTGGTAGTTTGTAACAACGCCCCTACCATTGCCAGTCCCGCCCCTGTCAGCACAGAGAGCAACATCCTCGGTACGCGTAAATCCGTCACAATTCTGCTGACCATGGCAGATACCGGCTCATCCACCAGCTTCAGTGCTCCCAGCACCTGCATTAGCGACAGTGAGACTGTCCCTCTGGTAATACTGAATAACATCAACCCAATCAGCACTACCATCGCTCCCCACATCGCCCAGTGATAACGGTACGACATGAGCATCACTTCGCCACTGTCGGGTACATTGCCCGCGCGAGTTTTTCCACTGCATGAACATTGGCAGGCCCCGGTGTCAGTTCAGCATATTGTAATTTCAGGTATCGATGATGCTGAACAGCCGGAGCCAGTTTCATTAGCGGATGATTCTCAAGAAAATGACGCAGTGCATCTGCACCGCTGCCTGTCTGGTAATCCAACAAAATAATGAAGTCCGGCTCAGTAGCGGCCACGCTTTCCCAGGAAGTCGTTCCCCAACTGGTATCCAGCGTCTCCATTACATTTTTACCGCCAGCCGCCTCAATGATTGCCGTAGGCATCGCATACTTACCACTGGTAAACGGTTTATCCTCGCCTGAGTCGTAGACGAACACCTTTGAAGGACGAGTGCCTGCCGCTGGCTTCGGCAGTTCGTTCAACCTCTTTTTCCAGCCGCTGACCAGGGTCTGTGCTTCATTGCGTTTGCCAAAAATCTTACCCAGCGTGAGGACATCGTTATACAGCAGATCCATCGTGGCTTTATTTTTGTGCGCAGTGGTGAACACACAGCTTTCACTCAGAACGAAAGTCTTGATTCCATATTTGCTTAACGTATCCGGCGTCACTTCGCCGCCTACTTTCATCCCATAGTTCCAGCCAGCGAAAAAGAAATCAGGTTCGGCTGCCAGCAATGTTTCCATAGTGGGATATTTGGGTGCCAGTTCTGGGATCGAGCCCATCGCCTTTTTAAATTCCGGCGTCATTTTGTACCAGCCACTAATACCGGTCAGCCCAACAATACGATCCTGCAAATGCAGTGCAAACGCCATTTCTGACATATTAAGGTCATTGATAACAGCCCTTTTCGGCGGACCGGCGAATGTTACAGGAGTCCCACAACTTTCAATAGTAACAGGAAAATCAGCAGCACTTGCTACTGAGGCGGACAGTACCGCCAGCAGGGATATAAACAATTTTTTCATCACTGACTCTCAGAAAGTAATTTATGCACAATGCGGAACTTCAAAAATACGCAACGCCTTTCCTGTATGGGGATGCGGTACGGTAAAGCTGGTCAAGCCAAAGACGGGATAAAGGTATTCTGATACCAATACCCTCTCCGGTGTGTCACAGATCACTGATTGCCCTTGCGACAAGAGGAGAACACGGTCAGCAAATGATTCTGTCAGTGTCAGATCGTGCAATACCGCCACGACAGTAATTCTCTTGGTTTTTACAAGGGAAAGTAGTTCCTCGCGGCCGGGAGGATCGAGATGATTGGTGGGTTCATCGAGTAATACCAGGTCGGGCGTTTGTGCCAGTACCCGTGCCAGCGCTGCCCGTTGTCTTTCTCCGCCGGAAAGCGAAAAAAGTGACCGCCTGCGTAGCCGTTGTAATCCGGTTTCTTTAATGGCATTTGCTACAATCGCGTCATGTACATTACGCGGTACATCCCCGGCATGAGGGATACGCCCCAGCGCTACATAATCCTCAAGGGATAATCTCGTATCAGGTGTATCATTCTGGGACAGAACAGCAACCAGCCTGGCCCGCTGTTGACGGGATAAAGTAGACATAGAGCGGCCCCGCAGAAGAATGTCACCGTTTAGATGGGTCAGTTCCTGACTGATTGCTCTCACGAGGGAAGTTTTACCGCTGCCGTTAGGCCCGATAATAGCCAGACATTCTCCTGCTTTGACCGCAAAATGGACGTCTGAAAGCAACGCCCCGCCGCCCGGCCGCGACAGGGAATGGATATTAACGCTGAGAATACTTTCCAGCGTATCAAAATCATCTTTTTCTATCAGATTACTTACGGTATTGCGCTTCACGGTGTTCCTTCTTGATTTCTGTACTGGCAATCAGGACGCCGTCGACATCCTGCTCGCTCAAATCGTTCACGATGACGCATTGAAGCTGCTGCTGGAGAATCTACATTAACAAAATTTTAACCGCGAGGTTTTACCCTGACTAAGAAAACCGTTCAGGATCGTTAGCGGTTCTCTCTCCATTTAGCCTCTCTCAGTGGTGACCAATCAGCCGCAGCAATTTGACTGTTCCATCCGCATAACCTGCGGTCAGATATTCCCCCTCCGGATGCCAGCACAGCGCGCTAACTGCTTCGTCATCAGCCAGAATCGCCAGTTCCTGCCGTGTTCCAGCATCATAAAGGAACAGGATGCCGTCCTCCGCACCGCTGGCAAGCCACTTACTGACGGGACTGAATGACAGCGCCGTAATTGTTCCCAGATGTACCGGCAGGTAATCAGGCTCAGTGCCTTCCGGCCCCTCGCCACTGCAATCCCAGATCAGCATTTCCTCCCCAGCACCAGTAGCAAACAACTG
This sequence comes from Kosakonia sp. S42, assembly GCF_016624785.1. Lineage (NCBI taxonomy): Bacteria > Pseudomonadati > Pseudomonadota > Gammaproteobacteria > Enterobacterales > Enterobacteriaceae > Kosakonia > Kosakonia sp. S42. The sequence continues at coordinate 27,845 of NZ_JACVTW010000035.1, forward strand.
ACCATCATGGCTCCAACAGAGATGACGAACCTTTGAGTTGTAACCACTCATCTGGCACGATTTTTCCACAGATTTAGCCCAAAGCAGCACGATACCTTCCTGGCTGCCTGCTGCTATCCACGCACCATCCGGACTGGCGGCCAGACTGAGTAACGATCCTTTCCAGGAATAATTTCGTGTTGGCTCTGCTTTGCCAGGTTGCCAGTGGCTGACCTGACCGTAACACGACGTCACAATACTGCCATCAGCCATCCATTCCAGCCCTGTCAGCGTGCTGTCCACTGACTCAAAAGCCTGCTTAAGTAACCCCCGGTCATCCCACAGTTTGAGTTGCTTACCGGCAATGCTGGCAAGCATACCACCAGATGACCAGGCCAGTTTTTCCACCCAGCCCCGTCCCGCTTTCCAGCAGGCGGAGGGTTCGCCGGTTACCGGCTCCCATATCACAATAGAATCATCCTGGCCCCCGCTGGCGAGTTTCTGCCCGTCCGGCGACCAGGCCAGCGCCGTCGTGCCTAATTCATGTGCTGAATGCCGCCATAGCACACGACCGTCATCCCCCGAGTAAAGCGCAACCTCGCCATCTGCGCTAGCGCAAGCCAGTAATCTCCCAGACGGCGACCAGGCTAACAGGTTGATATAGTCATTAGCATTCGTCGCCCACAATGGAACCAGCTGCTGTTGAAATTCAGTACTATCTGTCACGCCAGACATGCCTGTACTCCCCGGATCAACATTTGACGATCCAGATTGCGACCAATAAAGACGATCTCACTGCGTCTTGGTTCTCCGACTTTCCAGTCACGATCAACATTGACATCCATCAGCATATGAACCCCCTGAAAAACCACCCGCTGGTCTTTTCCTGCCAGGTTCAGGATGCCCTTGGAGCGGAAGATATCCTGTCCCCGCGATGACAATAGCAATCGTAACCAGTTGTTCAGTTTATATTCCGATAACGCACCTTCCACGGTAATACCTACGGACGTCACTTCCTCGTCATGGCTGTGTGCTGCGCTGAAGGCGCGGGATAAGACAGGCTTTTGCGCCACATTATTGCAGTACAGCGCCAGCTCAAACTCTTCGGGCAGATGCTCGGTTACCAGTGCATAGTTTCCCTCTTCAGGGATCGCAATTCTCAGCGTCTGTGCTCCGGTTTCAGGGGCCAGGAGCGATACCACCCGAGGTGAAGGAACCAGTTCAACATCTACTTCCCCCCGCAAACTGTCACGGGAAAATGCGTTATCAGCCTGCGCGATAAGCTGCATAAAGGTGTGTTCGTTGCTTTCAGGTACGGCAGTAAACAAAACATCGATGGACGTATCAGGCCCGGTGGTGTAATGCAGTTCGGTTACGCCCGCCGGTAAATGCCAAATGCCTGCCCACTCAAACGGATATTCAGGTTCCAGAAACTGTGGACGTTCCTGTAAGACGCGCTGTAAATCAAACCCACCGACATCCAGCACCGTAGGGATATCAACTTCTGCATTCACGGTGCGTTGGATCCGCGCCAGGGCGTTCATGCTGCGCAGGCGAACCTCCAGTTCGTCCAGTTCAGCGGGCGAGACAAGATCGGCCTTATTCACCAGGAGAACATCGGCAAATGCGATTTGTTCGCAAAGTTCACTGCTGTCGTCCAGATGCAAACCGGCATGTTTGGCATCCACCACTGTGATGATACCGTCAAGACGAAGCGCAGAACTAACTTCATCATCAACGAAGAAAGTCTGTGAAACCGGCCCGGGATTGGCCATCCCGGTGGTTTCGATCAGAATACGATCAAACTTATCGCGGCGGCGCATCAGACGACTCAGGATACGAATCAAATCGCCCCGCACCGTGCAGCAGATGCAGCCATTATTCATCTCAAAGACTTCTTCATCTGCATTGATGACCAATGCATCATCTATACCGATTTCACCGAATTCGTTCTCAATAACCGCCACCCGCAGGCCGTGCTGCTGGCTGAGAATATTGTTCAGTAGTGTGGTTTTGCCTGATCCCAGAAACCCGGTCAGAACGGTAACGGGAATACGATTATCTGTATTCATGCTAAGCCTTCTTTTCATTCTGTTCATGTTTGGTATGTTATAACATAACAATAAATGATTAAGCTAATGTGTATTTTGATTCGGGGAAATGTAATGAAGGCATCCCACTTCTTAAGCGCGGAGCTGAATGATGGTTGAAAGAGTGAAGCCGGCTGGTGTGTAGCATCGCAGATTTTCGACATCATGGTACCCAATACGTGATGCATAAGCTCCCTCAGACTGGAGACTTCACAGCATGAATATACACCGGTTGGCGTTGATATCGCAAAGCATCTGATTCAGGTTCACTTCATCAATGAGCACACTGGTGAAGTGATTGATAAGCAGTTGCGTAGCCCAGATTTTTTGACCTTCTTCAGCAATCGGGAACCCTGCCTGATTGGCATGGAGGCCTGTGGAGGCTCACAGCACTGGGCGCGTGAACTGGGAAACTGGGTCATGAAGTCCGTCTGATGCAGGCCCGGTTCGTTAAAGCGTTCGTCATGGGAAATAAAAACGACGTGATGGATGCGCGTGCCATATGGATGGCGGTACAGCAACCCGGTAGGAAATCGCCGTTAAAACAGAAGAACAGCAGTCGGTACTGGTTCTGCATCGTTCGCGCAGACAACTGGTGAAGTTTAGAACTGCGCAGATTAACGCCCTGCACGGAACATTGCTGGAATTTGGCGAAACCATCCACAAAGGTCGGGCTGCACTGGACAGAGAGCTACCGGCAGCCCTGGCGCGGATGAAGATAAGGTTGCCGCCATATCTCATCGCCTTGCCGGAGGACCAGTATAACAGGCTCAGTAAGCTGGACTCGCTGATAGATGGCATTGAAAAACAGCTTAACAGCTGTGGCACGACAAAATAAAACCTGTAAGCGGCTAATGGTATCCCCGGCGTGGGTCCGTTAGTCGCTACAGCGGCAGTTGCCACTATGGGTGAGGCATCAGCGTTTAAATCTGGCAGACAGTTCGCTGCATATGTTGGTCTGGTGCCAAAACAAACCGGCTCAGGAGGAAAAATCCGCCTGATGGGGATAAGCAAGCGTGGCGATACGTATCTGCGAACCCTGTTTATACATGGCGCGAGGGCGGCAGCATTAGTAGCTAAGATCCCGGGCCGTGGATAACGGAACTGAGGAAACGGCGTCCGACCAGTGTAGCTATCGTGGCGATGGCGAACAAGCTGGCGCGAACTGTGTGGGTTGTAGCAGCCCATGACCGTAAGTATGACAAGAATCATGTCAGTATCAGGACATATTAATCGCTGATATCGATAAACATTAACTCTTAAAAAAAAGGGTGAATGCAGAAAGGTTGCTCTGGCGGCCAATGTGATGACAACGACAGGTAAGACCGTGACTCACTGAACCTGAATGTTTTTTTGGGCTTAAAGCCCGCCGGAGAAATGAGGTGTGAGTCAGCGGATTACATAGGGGCTAGCAGCGTTATGGCTGCAAAAAAGCCGGATATAAAGCTGCAATCTACCCGTCAATGTCAAAACAATGGATGCCTTGCAAACGGGATGCGTTCATATAAAAACCATGGCAACCAATCTATTCTTTCAGCTTTATCTGCCAGTCCCGGATGGTTCATCGCTTTGGATTAATTAGCCCGCTTAACCGGGAATAAACCATCAGCATGACCAGCAACAATTTTTGTAAACGGGTTTGACCCGCTCCCCGTATGTGATCCATTCATAATCAGGAATATCCGGCTTCTGACCATGACCCCGAATATGATCCAGCCGTAATCAGGAATAACCGGCTTCA
>NZ_JACVTW010000036.1:0-31606 GCF_016624785.1 Kosakonia sp. S42
AAAATTGCGCCGATTGCGAGTCGGGGGGATTTCGATTGCGAGCCACTACAGATAGCGACACGGTCTTTTTTTAATGGGATTTTACGCAGCTCTTTTATGCCGCGACGTGTCCAAACAACGTCGGCCATCTTTGACCCCTTAATTATTAAAGAACGGGTATGCCCCAATGGCATTCTATCAATATAAGTCTTTTAGGCTAATAAATCAATCATATCTTATAATAATATAATTATATTTACAGTGACCGCCAAACAGTTTAACTACCTGATTTAAATGAATTAAACCCCTTTTTTGCTGCACTACACCATAGCAGCATGATATACATGCGGCTGCTGTTTGTCCCTGTGCTGAAATTTGAGGGGATGCCTGACTGCATGCCGTTACGATTCCACAGGCGCGCCCAGGACTTTACACCCAATCCAGAGCCTCAATGATAGCGTCTGTCACGGTCTGGTAAACGTCTGGTCTATAACTTCCATGGTGGGCAGGTTAGCCAAGCATGAATATTGATCGTTGGTTCCTGGTGCCTATTTGTCAACTTATCAGCAATGAACGTCTCATCAAATTTGTGAAGCCCGCGTTCGCTTCCGTCATAAATCCAGCCTAGTGTGAAATAGACAGGGCAACCCAGCCATTCCTCAAGGATAGGACGTGCTTTTAGATGTATAGGCATGCACTGTCCGGCTATCTGTGCGTAACTTGTTATGCCTTCGAATGCCGGTGCCAATAAACTGTTAATATGTCTTATCCGCTTATCATTCATGAGAGGCTTTAGATTCGGTTCGATAGTATCGGGAGGAGTGGAAAGATTAAAACAAGCTGTTCGCGTTAAGGCTTCTAAGAACTCATAGTAATAAATAATTTTGTATATTCGCCGTAATAAAATATTTCGTTTAACAACAACCTTTTCTCTATTACCTTGTTATATACTACGCGAAGATTAGATTCCAGAGGTGATCTGGTTAGCAGTCACTATTGTTCCGGGGTGGTTCTATGGTAGCCGCGTCAGTCTCTGTAACGTCAGGACTATAGGGTTAACTTTTCTCATCTTTATTCTTGATTTTAACCCTAAGGATTGTCTGCCTGCTTGTATCAAACTCTCTGGCAATAGAACTAATAGTGGTACCAGACTCAATAAGCTTCATTACTCTTTTTTTTGCCATTCATTCAAAGCAGAGGGGCGTCCAAAACGCTTACCAGCTGCGCTAGCACGTGATATACCAGAGTGAGTTCGTTCAAGTAATAAATCCCTTTCAAATTCTGCTACTGCTGAAATAATTTGCATGGTCATTTTTCCTGCCGGACTGGTGAGATCGACACCCCCTAGGTCCAGGCAGTGAACCCGAATAGCTGAAGCCGCTAGTTGCTCCACAGTCTTTCGCACATCCATTGCATCGCGTCCCAGGCGATCCAGTTTGGTAACAATCAGAACGTCACCATTTTCCATGCGGTCAAGCAAACGGGAAAATCCGGGGCGTTTGATGGTGGCCACAGAGCCGCTGATTTGCTCCTCAATTATTCGCTGGGGTCTAACGCTGAAACCGGCGGCTTCAATTTCCAGTAGCTGGTTCTCAGTGGTCTGCTCCAGTGTGGACACCCGGCATTAGGCAAAAACTCGTGACATGCTGTAATTTTCCGTACGAAATCGATGTACGAATCTTAGCGCATGTATGAAAGTAAAATCACTAATTTTTGGACAGGTGTGCAGAATGATGTACGAAACCGGTCGGTTTCGTACACAGCTATACCCTACGCCCGCAGTTCGGACAACAGCCAAGAGCGCTTGTCTCAACGTAGGATAATTTCCGAATTCACCCCCTATGTGGGTATTGAGCACCACGACAGTCAGCCGCAGGTGTGGTTTCCGGGAAGTAATGAAATTCTCCCCCCGAAAACACGTAGCCATCAAACTGGGGGGCGGAAGCCTTTTCTGACAGGCAGCAAACGGTTATCAGCTTGCGCATGAATGTGTGCATCTTCTGCTCGGCTCGGTTGTTGACGGCAGTTAACTGGTGATTGAGGAGGGACTGACCACCGCGTTCTCGGAGGACATGATTGAAGAATGGTGTGGTAACACAGACAAACAGGCCTATACACCCACTCAGAAGTATATTGATGCGGCGTCCCGCGCTCGGGAACCGCTGGACCTGACACCGGATACTATTTTGTGGCTTCGTGCGGTACGACCAGCATTTAACAAGATGACCGCGTACACATTCGCCAGCGCCGGACTTAATGTCCATCCGGCCCTGGTTGTAGCACAACTGGCCAAGTTTCCGAAGTATTAAGTGCCCGCCTTGGGCCTGGCAAGCTTGTCATGGGGTCTTAAGTCCTGTGATGTAAAAAACCACGTTAAGGGACTAACAGTCTGAAATACCATAACATTTGAGACTGCATATATTGGAAAAAAAATCGGTTTCAAATATCGTATTTAGGTCATTTTGAGACTGAATCGTATCAAAATTGATTTCTGATACCTCTTAGCGTGGTTTTTCGTGCGGTTGGCCCTCAAACCCCGTCATCGCTACGTGGCTTCCCGGCTGCAGGTTTCTTTTTCCGGACCGGCCATGCGCCGGAAAAACCTTTCTTACTTAACCGTGTCCGGTGCACTTTAACTGCTGCAACACTGGCAGGTTCAGGTAGATCAAGCGAGACCGTTGCCAGCGTCGCCAGAACGGAGTCGCTCAGCCTGAAACCTTCCGGCAGCCCCCATTGACAAGTTCTGGCCGTTTCAATACGGCTGAAGAGATCCCGTAGATAATCCGGGACAAGCTGTCCTTTTCCGTAAACCAGTGCCTTGTTGCTGTCATCCACAAAGCCAGTTTCCACAGACTCCCTGCCGAGAGCCCGCAGAATATCCTGCAGGGATGGCCAGTATTTAAGCTCATATGTCCACAGTGAAAGGAGCGGTTCACGCACACGGGAAAGGTAATGACCATTTCCTGCAGCTGCATTATCGATAAGATCCACGATGTGAACTGTGTTATTCAGCGTAAAATTGTTGTGATTCAGGATGTGCTCACGCGCATCCAGTTTTGCCGCGAGTTGTGTGGCAATTTCTACGATGTTATTGCTGAGTTGGGCCAGCTGGCGATAGTCAGCCTTGAGCCGCTGGACGGCTTCATCCGTTCCGTACTGACCGGCAAACACGATCTGTTCAAGCAGCGTATGACACTGCTGCCAGCTGAGACCGTACCGGGCGATTTCTTTCCAGACGGGTCGCATCTCAGTTTCACGGGTGATCAACCGCTCTATCATTGGCCATGCGCGTTTTCTCTGTGGGGGAGTCAAAAGACTCTCCTTAAGGTCTTTCAGGGTATCAAGAACATCTGCCGGCGTGGCAGTGCGTAAGTAATGCATCGAAGTACTCCTCTGGTTGTCATTCCGCTCAGTATCAGCCTTTCGTCAGGGTTTGTCGGTAACACACAAGCAATATAAAAAACGGCTCTGTGTTACCTGTTTTCTCACTGCTAATTAATGGTGGTGGTCAGCGCGGATGTTGAAAAAAGCCGGCAGTAAGCTTTTTGATTTGTCATACAGAACTTGAGGCCAACGAGTACTACCGGTGTTTAGGATTCGGTAAACATCCTGAAGTCCGTGCCAGCATTTCTGCGCCTTCAGCAAAACAGCTCTTTAAGAATGTCCTGGACGAGGGTATGTTCATACATATCTTGTAACAACTGAGGGAAAGCACGATGGAAATAAATATTAAAGACATTGTGGGCAACTGGGATCGCGGTGTGGTACTGGACAAGCACAGCAAGTACAGCGTAGTGACAGGGCAGAATCAGTGGGGTCACAATGTTTACGAGACTACACGAACAGAAGTGGGCGAGGCTCTTTATCAGCTTAAGTACCAGTCTGACTGGAACCAGGTTGGGCCACTTGCCCGGTGCCTTTATGACAACGCTTATCCACTGTTTGACCGCGTGGGATTCATTATTCCTGTGGCCGCTTCTAACGTCCGGGCACGACAGCCTGTTACGGAGGTTGCTCGGGCACTGGCGCAACTGGCCGGTGTTCCCTGTTTCGACGGCCTTCTTTTAAAAGCGCCTGGTTGCGTTTCACTTAAGAATCTGAACACAAAACAGGAAAAAGTTGAAGCCATTGGTAACAGCTTTTCCGTAAGCCCTGTTATTACCAATGAGGGACGATGGAACGTGTTAGTCATAGATGACCTGTACCATACGGGAGCATCAATGGAGGCTGCTTGTGCGGCATTACGAGGTTATAATAAAATAAATAATATTTACGTTGCGGCTCTTACCTGGAGATAACCATGACGACGATTTTCGTTGCTGGCTCTATAACTATCAAAAAACTTGATCCGCTCATCATTGAGCGGTTGAAGAAGATAGTAGACAAAAAATATCGAGTGGTTGTTGGGGACGCTAACGGCGTAGATACATCGGTTCAGCGGGCGCTCATGGCATTGAAATGTGAGACTACCACGGTTTTCAGCAGTTCGCCCAAACCGCGAAACAACTTAGGATCGTGGCCTGTAAATGTAGTTAAAACAGATTATCAACACGGAACACGAGAATTTTACACAGCTAAAGATCTCCAGATGGCAGAAAAGGCTGACTGCGGTTTGATGGTGTGGGATTGCAAAAGCCCTGGTACGCTTAATAACGTAGTAGAGTTGCTTCTGCGAAATAAATACTCGGTTGTATTCGTCAACGAAAAACGGGATTTTGTGAAAGTTAAAACTCCTGGCGACATTGATAAGCTAATAAAAATGATGAAAACGGCCGATCTTGAAAAGGCAGAAGATAAAATTAGTTTAAGCGACAAGCTGGCGCGTTTGAAAAACAATCAGATGGCATTGCTGTAATCAATCAATGTCCATTTACACTAAACCGCCTGTGGGCGGTTTTTTTATGCCCTTCAACCAGCTGTCTGGAAAAATTCCATAATATCAAATCGCGCCCACGGGCCTGACTGAAACGACGCTTAGCTGGCACTCTGTAGCTATGTGTTTTGGTAATTTACATAACCAGAACAGTGTACTCATTTTACCTGTAAACGACACGCAGGTGTGATTTTTTGGAAGTTAGTACAATGCACGTGAACTTATTAACCCCGCTAGGATAATAATTATCTACAGTCGGCAACTTATTTTTGTTAAGAATATTATCTGACCTGTCGCAACTCCCTGTATATGTAGTAATTAATAATAAAGTTTTTAAGTTAAATGCCGAAAACAGTTATTATTAATTTTCTATACAGTGCATTATGAATAGTTTCTGGTTACTGAGAGCGGCAGTTGATAACAAAGATAAAATGAAGGCCATGTTAATACTGCGGGATAAGCCAGAATCCGTTGCCCGTAAAATACTGGAGAAATCCGGCGCGGCTGTTCCGCCTTATAAAGGCAGAGCATTCTGGCAGTGGGCACAGGATTATATTATCCGTGCCTGCCGGCCTGATTCATCACGGGATAAATATCATGCACACACTGAGTGCGAAAATACAGGCATTACCGGAACAGGTCAGGGCCGGACTGAATTTAAGCCCCGCAGCGGCGGACTGGCTGAAAATTATCGCCCTGCTGGCCATGCTGGTCGATCACACGAACACACTGCTGCTGCCACACATGCAACCGGAGCTGTATGCGCTGGGACGGATGGCCTTTCCCCTGTTTGTGCTCATCTGGGCGCGCAACGTGCTTCACAATCCGCACCGGCTCCAGAGGCGGGCCAACAGGATGTGGTTGTGGGCAATCGTCACGCAGCCGGTCTTTTCCTTCGCCTTTGCCGGACACGATCCGTGGTATGCCCTCAACATTCTGTTCGTGTTCGCCGGCGCGACGCAGCTGCTGGCGTGGAATCACCGCTTCCGGATGTGCGGTCTGGCTGCCGGTCTGGTTTTGCTCAGCCTGATGGTATGGCCGCTGTCTTTCGCCAGTTACGGCCTGTCCGGGCTGGTTCTGGCTCTCTCGCTGGCAACGTTCCTGCATTCACCACCGGGACGCCTGTCCGGAGCAGCTGCCCTGATGGCGCTCGTCGCGCTCCTAGTGATCAACAGTCAGCATGTCACGCAGGCTCCGGCAGTGGTGTTGATGCTGTCCATCCTGCCCACGTGTCTTCTGCCGGCCGCCGCTGTCGGTCTGGTTTGTGCACTGACAGACGGCCGCGAACGGCGATTCATGCCGGCGATGTTCTTCTACATGGCTTATGCCGGTCATCTCTTTATTCTTGGGCTGATAACCCGGCTATGCTTGATGTAGACGCGGAACTGAATGTCCGGAAGAAGCATTATCACCGGAACGACAGACATATTTAAAAGCGGGAGTTAGCCAGGATGACAACCTATAAAATAACGTATGAGCACAGCAGCAACGGGGAAACGCGGACAGAAGACACTCTGCTGGAATGCGATCATGAGCCTACCAGCGAAGAACTGGAGCATGCTGTCAGCTGGGACACGCTCAGGTTTCATCGACAGGGGCTGGCCAGCTGGGTGATTATCTCGGTAGTGCCCCTGGGGTAAAGCGGTACTTAGCAACGCTTCATCGTTAAGTAAGCCGGGCAGCCAGCAGAATGAGCAGCAGGGTGAAAATGACAGTCGAACCCCATGCGTACTCAGGCCAGTACCTTCCGCCCAGCGCGGCAAAAGAAACGATGAGTACGGCGCAGATGACGATACTGGCCAGTAGCCTGAGTTGCAGGCGCAGCCATTTTTTTATGTAATTCATCTCAGTATCCGCATGATGGCAGCAGCAATTTCTTCATCAGAAGAAAGTATCCGGCTCAGGGGCGGATTTCTGCTGATAACAGGTTCTATAAGAAAATACAGCATTTCCAGTTTTTCTGCATAAAGCGCCTGCCAGTAAATACCATCATGTTGTTTTAATCTTGCAGACGCATCAGCGGCCTTCTGAACATAGGCATACCAGCCTGTCAGTGTCAGGGAAATGATACTGACTTTAAATAACATACTGTTAAGCGTAACTTTCATACCGAACGAATAACAGGCTGCAGTTGTGATCGCGCTTGCCAGTGCCTGATTAGTGAATGAGCCTGTGACAAGTTTGCTGCCCTGTCTGAATAACGTCCTTTCTATGCGCCTCAGATGTTCAGGGGTCAGGTTCTGCAGTAACAGATCGACGTAGATGCGGATCATCCGCTCAATAACGTTCCACTTATTAATCAGGCCAAAGAGATTTTCTGCGAACCGTATGTCTTCTGCTTTCTGCCTGGCGCAGACATCCTGATAATTTTGCGTGAAGCAGCTGGCGTAGAAGGCAATCCTTGTCGCACCTGTCTGAAAGTTATCAACCTGCTTTAACATCTCACCTTTAACACCTGTGAGCGCATGATCGAGGGCTATGGCCAGAAACTTTTCTGCCCGCATTTGTTCGGCCAGGGCTGAATTGGTGTACATGTTACCTTCCCTGATAACTGGCGCGGCATATTTTACGGATGCTCAGACACAGCACAGTCACCGTTACCGGGAAGTGAAAAAACCGCAGGCTCATCACCATAAAATCTGCATACCTGCTCGAGAACTTTCTCTTTATTGGGGGTTGAAGGCCAACCGAGCTAAAAAACCACGTTAGTGGATTAGCAGTATGAAATATCAAGGCTTCTGAGCCTGCATATCCGGGCCCAAAAAGTGCTTCCAGATATCGCCTTTTGGTCATTTTGACACCAGAGCTTATCAAAATTAATTTAAGAGACTGCTTAGCGTGGTTTTTTACATCACTGGACCCTAAACCCCGCTTACCGTACAAAAAATACTTTATATCAGACGGACCTTATATAAAGCTGTGGACGGGTGCTTAAACATTACCCGGTAGAGCTTTATTTCTCTTTTTTAAAGCCTCGAATTCGTAGTTTTTTGCTGCATCGACAACCTTTGCCAAACCACGCCGTTCGTCACCATCCCTGCCGTCCAGTCCTTTACCCCCGGGGCGTTTAAACTTCACAAATTTATAGACAGATTCTACAAGGATCATTGCCAGCTTAGCTCTCTCATATTCACTGTCATTTTGAGGATCGTTTAATACCTTTTCCAATTCAGATAACAGTTTTTCTGCATTTTGCATTTTCATCTCCTCTTACTATAAATTCATGGACCTACTCGAAAGGTATCAGAGGTAAGGCCTTTAGTAAAACAGGCACGACAGAATGACAGGAGCGCGAACAGTGCGCAGCGCGACCCTGAATGTGCCGCAGGCACATGCCGGCGGAAATCAGCCTGAAGAGGACGCCGTTCCTGCATCCGCCGGAGCGCCCGGCGAAGCCGGCAACGTAATAGCCTGTGTCTATCAACCCCCCCATCCCTGCCAGGCCATAACCCGCTGAAAGCGATACAGAACGTTCTGTGCGCGGCCGGAGTGGTCACGTCGAGGTTTGCCGAAGACGGGGCGTATCTCCGCGTTAGCGTCCTGTCAGGGCGCTTACGAGCGTGTCACTCCTTACTTACCGCGACACTACGTGCAGCAGCTCAGGCCATTAGTTACATCATCCCCTTTAAAAGCGGCACTGTTCCGGGCCTCTGGCCCGGGGCGGCGCGGCTTTTCAGGGGCTGAATGGCCGCATTATGGCCGGGTTCTGGCGCTGACGGGACCCGCCGCGTGCGGTGGGGGGAAGCTCATTTCTGAGCGGCGCAGCCATGAGGCTGCTGCAAGCGAAGGCCTCTTTAAGTTTTCCCCGTTATCCACCGTTTTTATCCAGTGAATAAGGTGCATCTTTTATGAATATAAGTAAGGACGAAGTCCTGAATATATTGCGCGTTTCATGACAGGGGTTGCAGGAAAGGCCTTCATCCTGTTTGCGAAAATCTGTGGGTAAAAGAAAATGATGGCCATAACACGCTCTTTCGCGGCATGACGGCAGCGGGAAAGGCCTGTGTATAGCGTAATATTTAACCGGATATTTATGACGGACGTGCGGAAGCCTCCGCAGCAAAGCGAAGGTTTAAAAAAGGCAGGCTAGTGAGGGGGCGATGTTCCCGGCGGCTCCAGGCTGACCAGCTCCAGCTGATACAGTTGCGACCAGACCAGCTTTTCGAACTGCTGATGCGTCATATGGCCGGTCTGGCCTTTCATGCTGCGCATCAGGTCCTCGGAGACCTGACGCTTGCGCTCGTCAAAGGGCAGCGCCGCGAGTTTTTTGCGTTGCTTGCCCTCGAGGGCGCGCGTTCTGCGCGACAGGATGGTCTGGTGCCGGCAGCGTTCATACCAGCGACGGCGTGCGGCTTTCAGGCTCAGTGTTTCGCCCGGTGCCAGCTGGTCGTCCTGAATGGCGGCCCGGCGTGCTTCCTGTTCGGCCCGGAGTTTGTCCATATCCACACCGGTCAGGCGCCACCCGGCGTCGGTGATGATGATGTGTTTCGGGAAACGGCAGCTATTGACGATATCCCACTCAGACTCTGGTGCCTGGATGACACCGAACGGCACCAGAGCCGTGATGAGGCGTGAAACACGCCAGACGGTGACAGCCTCCTCAGGAATAACGTTGCTCTGTTCATCCTTCGGACTCAGCTCTTCCGCCAGCTTTGTGATGTTGATGGTAACGATACCGGTGGCCAGATCGACCTTATTGATGAAGAGGATGAACAGCGCATCGAGCAGGTTCCGGCGCTCAGGATAAAATGCCCGCTTGCGGCCGGTCTGCGGTCGCAGGAAGGTGAAAAGGGGATCGGCAGAGACCCGGCGGCGCATAACCCATTCCCCGGTCGCTTTGTTCCGGGCAATCAGGTTGCGCAGGGCGCGGCCATGCTCTTTGCTGAGGGCTTTGTAGTGTGCCGGGCGTGCATACTGCGGAGCCGGGCATTTACAGGCCGTGGAATGGGTACCACGGCGGCGACGATCGTCGCGCGGTTTTAAATTGTCATTCACGCCGGCCTTTTCTTATGGCGGCCGAGTGTTGTTTTATGTGGTGCATGCGTTATAATCCTTCACAGGCGCTGCGCCTGCTTTTGGACCCCCTGATATCTGACGATTCCGCCAAGTTTCATACAGATTTCGGGGGGTTTTTGCATTCAGGCTCCGGCAAACCTGCTGGAGCCTACTCTTGGGCGTCTTTCGGACACGCCCTATCCATGAATTCCTTGCGCTTTACGCCCGCTCGCATGTACAGACGAAAAGCATGAATTAATCTTGTCTCCCTTAACCATCTACCCCACCACAAGGCATCAGATTAGGTCAGCACGCTGATTTGAGATAAGGTCATAATTCAGAGTTGTAGCAATGAAAACGCCTCACCACAGGGTTTTCATGTCTGGAAGAGTCTACCCAATTGGCATTGGTTTTTCCAGTTGAAAAGGATCCCGGTACCCTTAATAAGATCGCCAAGTAAGAAAGATGATTATTTGGGTGTAATGAAACGACAGGCACGGGTAGCCGCGTGCTGAGGTAAATGCAGAGCTATTGCGACCGATAAACCTTCCGGAGAATAACGTGGACGATAAAAATGCATACAAAGAGTTGCAGCAAGTCTTCTGATGAAATTCAGGAAATGTTCATCAGAAGACATGTTGGAGAGAGTGTTTGATAGATAAGCTTTCGGGCCATGAACTGGACGCACTGATTGGATCATTGCTGATAAAGTACTTGATCGGTAACCAGCTCGTTACTGTCGAACATAACATAAGGTATAAAGCACTTAGTAACGTCAGTCTTTTACTCGCATCCCGATGTGGTCTGGATACAGGAGAGGATGCGTTGAAAGTTGTTAAAAAAATTGCAGAGCTGATTACTGTATACTTTATCGATACCCCCGTTCTGAGTTTTATAAATAATGAGCTGGTCTACAATTGCAGGCCAGGCATCTTCAATACCCAACCTCCGTCATTGCAGATATCTGCTCTCGGCACTTTTTCGCATCACTTCAGGTGACATTTTAAGCTTGCAATAACAAACATTGTAGTTGCTTAATTGGGATGTCCGATTCTGAGCAAAAGACATGTCTGCGGTACAGACTCACCACAAGAGATCAGTGAGTATTTAATCTACAGGATCCGCTTGCAGTAGCAGGAAGCTCAATAGAGCATCTCATCTATGTGCTTTCTTGGCGGTTCGTATCATACACCTCACTACAAAGCAGCATATTCTATAGTTTCAGTTGCCGATGCCATAGAGGGTGGATGTGCCTTTATTGGGAACTTATGTTCCGGTTTAAGATATTTTAGAATGGGTAATCAAAATCATTGTTAGTATTGTTAAAATAAATGTGTTCAAGATCTCGCGATGGATAATTTTTTCGTAGAGTAAATTAATAATGCTTTATATTTATCAGAAATAAACTTCGTTTTAAAGGAAACCACTCAATAATGAACTCATACGACCTCACGCAGCTTGATTCTAACTCATTTGAGCATATGGTCAACTTTCTGGCCATGAAGACTTTAGGTGCTGGCATTACTGGTTTTGCAGCAGGACCTGATGGGGGTAGAGATGGTTATCTAGTCGGAAAAGCTCCCTATCCAACGGCTGAAGAGTGTTGGGAGGGTATATGGTATATTCAGTCTAAGTTCCATAAACCTAATTTAAGCACTAATGCTCAGAAATGGTTAGTAAAAGAAATATTAAATGAGATTAGAGCATACTCAGAAATCCCACAAAGAAAACTTCCCGACATTTGGATTATCGCAACGAATATAGAGCCTAGTGGCCATCCTCAAACAGGAGCATATGACAAAATCGTATCTCTTGTAAAAAAACATGCCCCGAAAATTAAAGTAGACGTATGGGGTGGACGTAAAATACTCGATTTTTTGATGGAACATCCTATAGTTGCTCAAACATATGGTCATTTTTTGACCCCTGGTCATATAATAAGTAAGCTGTATACACAGTTAGAAAATGAAAACAGCAAGCAAAAATCATTAATTGATCATTTCATGGTTAGTCAGTTTAAGGATTTATGTTACACAAAACTAGAGCAGGCAGGTTCAAATAATGATCATAAACCGAAAATACATGAGCTTTTTCGCGATCTTCCTGTAGTCTCAAATGAATATGAGTGCGAGCACTTTATTTTAAATTCATTAGTATCTTCCTCATGTAATGTTCAAAAAATATCAACATGGCTCAACTTTGGAGAAGAATGGAAGTCATGGGCAAAGAATCCAAAGCGTACTCGAGCCATACTTCTTAAGGGGGGGCCTGGTCAAGGAAAATCTACTGTTGGCCAGTATTTTTCTCAAATCCAGAGAGCTGCATATATCTTATCGGAAGTAAAACCAACTGTAACACCGAACATAAGAGATATGGCTAATGAACTTAAAAAGCATGCAGTGCTTGATGGGTTTTGGCCGTTAATACCTAGAATTCCTATTTTTATAGAATTGAAAGAATATGCTAATTGGTATAACAACAGAGATGAATTCTCACCACGCAACTTAATTGAGTACATCTGCGACAAAGTTAATCTAAAAATATCGTTTGTCATTGATTCACATGATCTCAGAGCAGCATTGAGTCAATCTTCATGGTTTATCAATTTTGATGGTTTAGATGAAGTTCCGAATGACCTTAAAGACGATATAGCTAATGAAGTGATTTCATTTTCGAACGAATTTTTACCAAGCTTAGATACTGATGCTTTAATCCTTTGTACAACTCGTCCACAAGGCTATTCTGGTCAATTCGATGAGCTAGATGCTTCTATTTGCCATTTAATACCACTTCCTGAAAAGATTGCTTTATCGTGCGCAGAACCGATTGTTAGATTTGGTCGTAGTGAAGAGGATGGTGATTACTCCCTACAAATTCTGGAAACAGCTATGATGTCTCCTCAAGTCAAAGAAATCATGACTACGCCGCTGCAATCTCATATTATGGCAGTTGTTGTTCGTGATGGTGGAAAACCCCCCGAGAAAAGATGGGAGTTATTTAATAACTTTTATTCAGTAATGAAAAAGAGGGAGGTATTAAAAAACTTTGCTGATGCAAATATTGCCTCTTTGTTACAGGAAAAGGATCTGCTTTTAAAGGCTATTCACGATAGATTGGGCATTTGTTTGCACGTCAGAGCTGAAGATAGCCAGGGAGCTGAGGCTTCACTTCCAAAAGATGAGTTTAGAGAATTAGCAACATCTACAACAGCGATTCTTGAGGATGGCAACATCGAAGATACTGTTAATACACTCATGGAGGCAACAATTGAAAGATTAGTGTTTGTTAGTACACCAGACAGCACTGATTACGTACGCTTTGATATTCGACAACTACAAGAGTTCTTTGCTGCAGAATTTATTCATAGCGATGTTTCTGATGAAATACTTGTTGAAAGACTGGCAGTTATTATTGGAGATGCACACTGGCGGGAGGTCGTTCACTTTATTTTAAGTGCGCTGATACATTATAAAAAGAGAACAGCGCTTATGCTAGTTGCAAGTATGCTTCAGCATCTAGATACAGATGGCGAGAATCATAAAATAAATTATTTTAAAAGAATGAGCTCAGTTGGGGCTTTGTTAGTACTCCGTCTGGTTGAAGAAGGTATGCTTGAACAGGACAAGAGAATCAGGTCTTTATTTAGTGGTTGCTTGTTGCCGCTTTGGAGTAATACTGAAGAAGGCTTAATCAGAAGAATAAGTCGTTTAAAAATGATTCAATCAAGAAATTGGATGTTAAATAATATGATTGATGCATTCTTAGCTATGGATAATTCTGAAACGGTTACTTGCCCTTTAATTTTTGCTTCTACGATTGATGGTTCACATGAAAGATTTGAGGAAGTATATAATAAATTGCTTTTAGCTCCAGACGATTGCTTGATCATTTCATTTTCATTGGTTGATATAGAATTTCATCATACTTTTGGTGATTCTATTAAGTCTTGGTTTATTAAATTCGCCATCGATAAATATTTCTCTTGTGCAACATCCAACAAATTGTTATCAGCGATTTGTATCTTCCTTTCCCGTCATTCTAATCTGAGTGAAAAACCATTCGATGGTTTAGATTTAGACAATAATCAAGCTGGTTTTTTACGTGAATTTTTCGTAAAACTTCCCAAGTTAAACCACAGAGATACAGATGACTCGATGAATTATGGTTTTGTTTCTTTAGTTCCATATGATTTGGATTGGTCGAATAGCAGTTCATTACCTATTTCTTCTGCCAATTTTAATGATAAACTATACTCTTTCCCCGTGGAGTTTTTCAAATCTCTGGATACCTACTACAATCAAAAAAATGCTGAAAGTTTTAGACAAATACTAGAAATTATAAAAGAACATAAATATGATTTTTCTAGTATACCTTCCTCATTAATGGCATTTATCCCTTTTACTTTTGATGATGCGTTCCTTAAGCATCAAACTAATAAATTAATTTCTTCAAGTGAAAAAGCTATAGATTTGTATCTTGAAACCAAGCAATTTCAAGGAAACTTGACAATGCCAGATTCAAAATATGCTCTATTCAATAATGAGTCTTTTTCATCAGATAAGTGGAGTAAATTATGTTCAAAATTCCCTGATTTAGCATTAAATGCTATTACATCTTCTTTTTTAGAAAGAATATTTACACGTGATGTTTTTGAAAGGCATAAAGAAAAAATATATTACCCGATTTTAGAAATTGGTTTGAGGTTTCCGCATGTATTCGCAGCATATTATTTTCTTTGGGGAGGTGTTTTTGAAACATTCCCAGAAAAAGCAGCCGAATTGAAATCACTAATGATTGAGAATGTTGAGGTTGTTAGATATAAATCTACATATAACGTTAAAGTTATGTCTATATCTAAACTTAATCTTCCAGAAGATAAACTGCTTATTACTCATCTTGCTAGTTCATTGGCAACTTCGAAAAATAAATTAGAAAAATGTAAGAAAGACTATCCTTCTCAGTTCTCACAGGGCATTCTGAACGCTTTTGGGCTTTCGTTTGAATTACTCCATGATATCGCACATAATGAAGACGAAGGTGATTTATTAAGATCATCGTGCTTAAGCCTTTTGGTCTACCATCAATTAGAGGACAAAACAAAAGCAATAGATAATTTCTTTTCCTATAATCTTGACAAATTGTGTATAAAACTTTTCTCTGACCAATCCGCAAAATTATTATCTAATTCTGTTTTCAATCTATTACATGATGCTGTGTTTATTGATGAGAAACTCCAAGATTTTGTTGGTAAATATTCAATGATATCAAGATTCAATTTTTCTAGCCGTGCCTCAATGCAATTAATAGTATCTAAGTGGCGTGAAAGGTCTGCATCTGTTGCCCAAAAAAGCGGTAAATTGGAACAATGGCTTAAAGAATAGCGTTCTAAAGTTCAACCATTATGATGGTTGAACTTTAAATATCTACTTATTAAAATGTACCTTTGAAAAAGTAGAGATGTACTGATACTCTTGGGCAGACCATCCGGCACCAGATTTCACGCAGCGCACCTGTGGCTTTTCGCCGGCGGTTGCCGGTTTTTAACTAACGGGGTTAAGGGGCACGATGCCAGGCTTACCTGACGAAGACGACTTTCTACCTTTCTCTGCTCCGGTGCGTCCCGGCGCGGAAGCAGACCTGTTGCCGGTCCTGTCGGGTGACACTGTCACCCCCGTCAATCCGGCCAGGGCCTACCTTATTTCCCTGAATTCGCCCCGCAGCCGGCAGACCATGGCTTCGTTTCTTAACACCGTGGCCCGGATTCTCGGTGCCCGGGACCTGACCGACTGCAGCTGGGCGGCGCTGCGCCGGCACCATGTGCTCGCCCTCACCGAAATGCTGCGGGATACGGGGCTGGCGGTGACCACCATCAACACCTATCTCTCTGCCCTGCGCGGGGTGGCTCTCGAGGCCTGGATGCTGAAGCTGATGAGCGTCGAGGATTACCAGCACATCCGTGCCGTGCGTTCAGTGCGTGGCAGCGCGCTGCCGCGGGGGCGCGCCCTGAGCCGGAAGGAAATCCGTCAGTTGTTTGGTGCCTGTGAGGCTGACCGCAGCAGCAAAGGCGTGCGCGATGCGGCCCTGCTGGGCGTCATTCTCGGCTGTGGCTTACGCCGCTCTGAAGCCGTGGCCCTGAGTTACGGAGATATCCTGTCAGCCGACCGCGCCCTGAAAGTCCTCGGCAAGGGGAACAAGGAAA
This sequence comes from Kosakonia sp. S42, assembly GCF_016624785.1. Classification (NCBI taxonomy): domain Bacteria; kingdom Pseudomonadati; phylum Pseudomonadota; class Gammaproteobacteria; order Enterobacterales; family Enterobacteriaceae; genus Kosakonia; species Kosakonia sp. S42. The sequence continues at coordinate 16,047 of NZ_JACVTW010000036.1, forward strand.
GGCTGGCATATGTCCCGGCCGGTGCCTGGCAGCGCCTGGAGCTGTGGGTGGACCAGGTCCGGGGTGAAGCACCCGGGCCGCTGTTCACCCGTATCCGCCGGCACGACTGCCTCACGGACGAGCGGCTGACCGACCAAGCGGTGTACCACATCCTGCAGGTGCGCCAGCGTGAGGCTGGCCTGGACAGATGTGCTCCACACGATCTCAGGAGGACCTTCGCCACCGCACTGCTGGATAATGGTGAAGACCTGATTACCGTCAAGGATGCCATGGGGCATGCCAGTGTCACCACCACCCAGAAATATGACCGGCGCGGGGATGAAAAATTGCGTAAGGCGAGGGAGCGACTGGATTTTGGGAGCTGAACTGTCCATGTCGCGCTCAGGAGAAATGCTATGCGATCCCTGAATCTGCTGGCCTGACGTTTTGAAGGCGCATCAGTCCGCCTGTACCTGTTAAGGCCGCGCGCGTTTCAACCGACTGTCAAATCTGAAGGGAATTTCTTCAGCATGCTTTATTACGCTGGAAAATTCCGGGTGCTCGGGATTCAGCAGATAGTTAAATTCAACGGGGGATAATGCACTGGGAACACGCAGCGCTATTGAGGAACCCGTAAAGCACCATGCATCTCCATATGCTGCCAGCTCTGATGGCGCTTCTTCATCAGCCCAGTTACCCGGCAGTTCGCCCATGTCTGCTTTCTGGATCTGCTCGTCAGGTACATCAATCCGCAGTAACGTAAAATAATCCATGATGTGTGACGCATGCAGATGTACCAGCGTTTCCAGCATGGTGAGCGATGCCACGTCTGATACATAAACCATCGATGTACCGACACTGTTCCACCGGCCTCCGGCTTCTTTTGCTCCGTATCCCGTCCAGGCTGTAGAAAGATACTTTGTCTTGGTCAGCCGGTAAAGAATCAAGAGTACACCCCATGTTCCAGACGGGTGATCAGCTTCATGACTTCATAAGCCCCGGTTTCGGATGCCATGAGCTCAGCTGGCACTTTCCAGCCCAGGCCACGGTTTGGTTCCTTCAGCCATTTCTGGGCTTCCTCCTTGTCCCCTTCAAACAGGTCAACAGCCCGATCAATGACACGGATGATGCGAACCAGTCGTTCGCTCTGATCTGGACTGAATCGCGCTTTCAGGCCCCGTCCATACGTCGTGGGTGGTATGCCTGACATTTTGCGCAGGTCATTCTGCGTCATCTTTGCCCAGTCAGCGATTACGGTAGCGACCCTGCCATCTAGGCCATCATTAATCTGGCCCACTAATGCAACTCCGTCCGAAGTGTTTAACCCTGCAACCTGCCATAAGCGGGGTGGCCTGGCCTGAATCGTGGAAAAGTTAAATGTTTTCATGAGATGCCTCCATATGGATATTTAATTATATCCATATGGTGAGCTCCGGGCAAATATTAACCGCTGACGCTACAAAAAACATCGTGCCGGACTTCATGTGATTGTACGGGGTCCGTAGCGGCGGTTTTTTCCACCGACAGGTTGCACAGACCGAGCATAAACCTGTGGATAACGGTCCGCCGCCCGCGCCGGCAGTGAAAAAAAGGAATTGGTCAAAAATTAATCAAGCCTGTTTTCCATTTTGCTTGTTACTTCTTTCAATTCGTCTGCGCGCCGGTAAGCTTCCAGTAACTGCATGTTCGTATGTTCCGTATTTTCTGAACTGGCGGATCTCCGGCACAGTTTGTCTTTTGTCATGTTCCACAGTCGCAGATTAAGTTCATAACTCGCCTCTTCCATAATCTTTGTTCTCGGCTGGCTGTGGCTGCGCTGGGTTATGAAGCTACGCCGCGCGCGCCCTTATAGTGCCATGCAAAGGCAACAAGGAATGGCTGGGGTATGTTCCGGCCGGCATCTGTCATTGTGGATGGACCAGATATGCGGCAGAGCGCGCAGTGCACCTGTAAACCCGCATCCGCCGGCACGACTGTCTGACTGAGATGCGCCTGACTGAGCTGGCGGTCACCATATCCTGCCGATCCTTCAGTGTGAGGCCGGACTGGAAAATGTGCCTGTGTATGACGCAACGCAGGTCATCTGAACTGGATTTACTGGCTACACCTCATCTCCGGGACTGCGTGGTTTCGAGCCAGTTTTCCAGCGCTACCGGAGTCAATGGCCGGGAGAAATAGTATCCCTGAGCCTCATCGCATCCGTATTCCCTGAGCAGTTCAAGGGTTTGCTTATCTTCCACGCCTTCGGCAACTACAATAAAGTCCAGTTCTTTCAGCATCCGAATGATACTGCTGGCTATGATGCAGCTGCCGGGATCATTTATCAGTCCGGCGACCAGCGATTTATCAAGTTTGATAATATCGGCAGGCATACGGCGCAGATAACCAATATTGCTGTATCCGGCACCAAAATCATCCAGCAGGATCCTGAATCCCAGTTCCCGCAGCTTGGCCATATTGGTCAGGGCCTCTGTATTCTCGGTAGCGATTTCGTTTTCCAGGCATTCCAGTCCCAGCAGGTGTGCAGGCAGGCCGGCAACCTGCATTTTTTCTGACAGGATTGCGGCAAATCCTTTGCGGGAAAGGTCGCTGACGCTGACGTTAACCGATACAGGGAGTCGCGGTAGTCTGGCAGACCAGACTGTCAGCTGGTGCACGGCTTTGTCCACCACCCAGTCGGTCAGGCGGTGCATCAGGCCCGAGAAATGTGCAACAGGCAGGAACTCCGCCGGAGAAAGTTCGCCTCTTTCTGGATGATGCCAGCGGATCAGCGCCTCCAGACTGACTGTCTGACCGGTGGTCAGTGATACTTTGGGCTGATACACCAGATACAACCCGCCGGTGTTGCTCCGCAGCGCGGCATCCAGATCATTCATGAGGATGAAGTCGCTGTTAAGGCGGGCGTCGCTGAGTTCATCAAACTCCTGCGCATCCACGTTCTTGTTGATGGCATCATGCAGTGCACTGACTGCACGCCTCAGGCTCTCCTGAGGTGACAGTGATGCCGGCACAAAACAGACTTCACCGGTGTGGATTGACAGGTTCATGGCCATCCCGTTCCTGGGATGGACACTGAAGTCGTGCAGCATGCTCGCTACATATTTTGCAGAAAAGCGGTCACTGGCTGGTGCAAGAATAGCGTAGCGACCCACGGCAACCGTATAGATTATATCAGCAGGCTGCAGCGACAGTCTCTCCCGAAGTAGTAACCCCGCATCACGCAGCATCGCCTCCACCGGCGCCATACCCAGCGCTCGGGCCAGCTCATAAGCGCGGGGGATATCAATGCAGTCTACTAAAGTAAGTCTTAAGAGGCTGTGAGTATCCTGATGGAGTGTTTCCAGGCGGCGTATCAGCTGCTGACGGTTTGGCAGGCCTGTCGCGGCATCTGTAAAACCCGCCGAATGCCAGACCTCCAGGAACGCCATCACCAGGCGGGCGAGCATTTTCAGCCTGATGTTTTTTCTGCGGGAAAATTGATGAGGTACCGTGTCTGTCACGCACAACGTACCCAGGATGATGTCCTCACGGTTAACCAGGGGCGCACCGGCATAAAACCGGATCCCCGGCGGTGCCACCACCAGAGGGTGTGTTGCGAAACGTGGATCCCGTAGCGTATCCTGGACCACCATGACTTTTCCGCTGTCTATCACATAACGGCAGAAAGCATTTTCGCGTGTAGTCTGGCAAAGATCAAAATTGTGTGCAGCCCGGATGAGCTGATGGCTCTCATCAATGAAAGAAATAAAGCTTCCGGAGATCCCCAGTGAGTCGATGGTAAGACGGACAAATTCTTCAAGCACCTCATCCCTGCTTTCATCGGACGTTTTGAGTGCATCCATGGCCCTCTTCCGCTTATCTTCATTACCTCTGAGATTCACAAGCATAAACTGGCTCCGGTGATGCCGCTCACGGGTGACTGAAAGGGAAAAAACCAGACGTTTTAACTGAACCGTAACATAAAGATTCAGCATACGCTTAAAACGGCAAAAAACAGAGTATCTGTTTCTATACAGGCCCTTATCTGCCACGGCCTTATCGCGCTTACCGTATTTCATCAAGGTTCAGCTTTATATCCTGTCGTCGCAAAAAAGGGACCTGCATCCCTGGTGCCCCCATGGGGCTGCATTTAATGACAGGGATTAATACGTCAAACAAAACAGCTTCGGGTGTAAAAAATCCCTCTGAGTGGATACGCCGCATCACAGATGCCGGATAAAATGATTACTTCTCCGGTTATCGGCAATGTTTCATGAATTCATTATATTTAGCTGCAATAGTTTCAATTGATGATTTTTTGCTTCTGGCCGGGTGACTGTCTGCGCAGACGTTATACCAGACTGATTACACTGTGCCTTTCAGAAGCCATTGTGCCTGGCCGGCTGAAAACAGATAAGTTTGTTACGCTGCCCGGCAGCAGGACCGGAAGTGGTAATAAGGAAACTCAGACATAACCCACGATGAAAGTACAATATATTATACATTATACATAGGTGAGAGATAGTCACTGTCTAGTGACAGGGCTCACCCTGATAACCAGGTGCTTAATCACGATATCTTGCCGGGGTCTGAACCGGTACTGAAATGCCCGCATACGGGAGCAGTCCTGCCTGACAGCCTTTGCGCGGGTCTGATGAGTTATTGCTATTTATCGTTGCCTCAATGTTGGCGCTGGTGTGTCATGCTGTGGGATCAAAGAGCACAAATATGACTGTTGTAACTACTTTGTGTTTCTTTACCGCTAATCATCTTTGTCTTTCTGGACAGTGAATGTGCCTTTTTCCTGCATAGATTTTCCTGAAAGGATGTCAGATCAATTTTTGCAACTCAGTATGCTGTTTTGCCGCCCGGTAACCGCGCATGTGAACATTATTCGACACCGACAAAGCATAATGCTCAGGCGAAAGTTGCTGGTCGGCGGGCGGTAAAGTTTTGAATTAACAATCATGCTGAACCATACTTGTGACTCGTGGAATATTCCTGGTTAAATTCATCCTTAAAGAGTACTGGTTTAGTTACGGGCAGGAGACATTAAGCATGGGAAGAGCTGATACAGAAAGGGATTCCGGCAAACTAATCGGACGGGCGGTAATGATTTTAATGGACAGGAAGGAGGACATTACCCTGGCTTCTGTGCTGAAAGTACTGATGGATTTTAAGATGAACGCTTTCAGCACAGAACAAGTGAGCGCCTGTACCCTGGCTATCACCGATGTAAAGTCAGCCATAGCAGTCAGCTCAAGGGAAAAAGCAACCATGAGGGACAAAGAGTTGACCGGGACAGGCACATATCACAGGTACCCGGACATAGCTGCTATCCTCCATTAATCCTGACTAAAAAAAGCCTCCGACTGACGGAGGCAATATCTGGCAGATCAGGAAAACTTACAAATCTTCCAGTGTGATATGAACAATTATCTCGAGCGCATTACGTAAAATGTCGTTCTGCACGACATCGGTTTCCGTTTCGAGGCGACTGATAAGGGCGAGCATCAGGTCTTTATTGGTTATAACATCCTTCTCAGCCTTTAATGAAAGTGTTACTTCATCGATAACACGTTGTTCATCTTCGTGAGCAATGTGAGTGCCGGGCGAGACCAGGGATAATGCGGCAGTAGAGTTAGCCATTATAAACTCGCTAAAAAAGCGTCGTAATCCGCCATAGCGGGCCAGTTGCAAAGTGCAGTTGCAGGTTGTACAACTTTTTTGATTAACTGTACAACTTCAGCAATCTAGCCGGGACACGTCTGTTTTGCAATAAGTTGCAAAGATATATTTTAGATGTGTGCAGTATGATTTTGATGCAGTTTGCTTCTTTTCCGTCTGGTTGTTCACCCTGCATCATGTAGCAGCCTGTCTGCGTCTGTGGTAAAAATTCATCTGGTAGCTTTTACTGTCAAATGGCTCAACTGCAAGACTATACACAAAATCTGAGGTGGTACAAAACAGCCCGAAACCGCCAGGACAGGCGTGCCGTTTTCTGGTTCCGTTTTGCCGACCGCCTGCACGGTCTGCATGGGCGCGTTTTTCGATGCCTGAATTTTTTCAGTGCTGCTTCTTCCCGCCCGGATATGTTGTGCAACATGCTTCTGACCCACTCCTGACGTTTTCGTATCTAACTCTGCTGCTGTGACACTAGCCTCTGAGCATCTCTAGCAGATCATTTACCGGCGCCTCATTACGCACGGCGATTACCACATCCAGGTCAATCGCCCGCCGCCTGCCAAGTATGATAGTAAAACACATGGTATCGTTAATTCCGTCTTGCGTCTGAGGACTCTACCTGTACAGAGAAGAAAAAGCAGAATGAGGATGCTGACCCCGGAACCAGACGCAACAATTTTTTAATTGAAGATTTGTCGTCAGTTAAAAAACATACGGGGCCACTGTCCGACGAAAAGGAATGGCCGCTGTGTAACTCTGGACAGCCTTGCTTGTATTTTAGACAATATTTACCTCGGCCTTTTTTGACCCGAGACAGCTCCTGACAAATCCCCTGCATTGATGGCTATATTCTGTTCACCATACTGGTAAACTGCCGCATCTTTGGATGGCTGATAACTGGATAAACATGTTCAACAGGAAATACCGCCTTCGCACCCTCATGCTGACGCTTTCGGTTGGCGGGATCCTGCTGACTTCTTTGCTGCTTCTGGGATCGCTCACACTTTTTCAGAAAGGTAATATCGAGGCCAGCCTCCTAGAAGGTAATATCGCATATGCCCGGAAACTGGCCGATACGACAGATCGATATCTTGCCACAGCACAACGCGAACTTGCCTACAGCGCCAGCCTTATAACACAGCTAAATGATAAACCCCGGCTGGTTCAGGAAACCGAACGACTGCGGCTGCAGTCAGGTTTTTTCAATTCGGTTGTTATTGTTAACGCTGATGCTGTCATCGCCGCTACCTCACCGGAAAGTCTGGATCTTATAGGCGTCAGGCTCAGCTCTGCTGCAAGCAAACGGGCGATAAAAGAAAAAAACGCATTCATATCGGAACCCTTTGTTTCCGCAGCTGGTAATTACGTCGTATTCCTTTCCCAGCCGTTATTTTCAACTGATGGTGAGTATCTCGGTTACATCGGGGGCACCATTTATCTAAAAAAACAAAGTATGCTCAGTGAAATACTGAGTCAGCATTTTTACGGTAAACAGACCGAAGTGAGTGTGGTAACCAAAGATGGACGCATAATTTTCAGTCAGAAGCAGGCTCTGGTTGGTACACATATCCAGTCTGATCCTGCGTTGCTTGAACGTCTGGCCACCGCCCGAAGCGGGCATTTCGTGGATACCAGCAGCAGGGCGGGACTCATCGGGTTCGCCAGCCTGAACCAGGCCGACTGGCGCGTCCTGATATCCGGCACATCCGACAGTGTCTCGCATATCCTGTACCGGAGCGCTCTTAATGCAGGCTGGTTTACACTCGCCATCATTGCTCTTACTGTGGCCATTGTAACGTATTTCTCAGCACGGCTTTCTGCACCTCTTGAAAAACTTGCTGAGTTCACCCGTACCAGTGACAGTGAAGGCACGCTCCGGCAACTCGCAATGCTTAATCCGGGCTATCAGGAAGCGGAACGGCTGCGGGAGTCTGTCAGCCACCATCTCAAGCTAATAACCCGCCGGGTGAGCGTCCTCAGTGAGGAAGCCATGAAAGATCCTCTTACCGGCCTGTATAACCGCAAAGGTTTCAGTTCACAGGTCAATGGTTATCTTCTCTCAGGTAATCACAGCATCGTCGCCATTGACATCGATTATTTCAAAAGAGTTAATGACCATCACGGTCATACCGGAGGAGATGCGGTACTGGTTGCTCTCAGTAATAAATTACTGAATTTATGTCGGAGCTGCGATATTGTGAGCCGTTCCGGTGGTGAGGAATTCATTATTTTCCTCCCTCATACCGGGCGTGAAGCCGCTGCAGCTACGGCAGAACGGATACGCGCATCTGTTTTTAACGAGATATTCCCCTTTACGGGCCATCTTACCCTTTCTGTCGGTGTTGCAGCGCTTGATGACTGTGGTGACAATCTCAGTCTCGCATTGCACCAGGCTGATCTTGCTCTTTACGAGGCGAAAGGAGCAGGCAGAAATGGGGTGGTGGTCAGTGCTCCGGATGGTATGTCGCGCTATCCGGAATAAAACGAAACCAACGGCGTGCACCACTGACACACCCTACCTGTTTCATGCTGCTTTCTGTAAGGTAACGCCACATTTCACAGGCTCAGAAGGAATGAAGATATGTAAAAGAATCCTGTCACCTTCTGGAACTTTGTCGGGGAAATAAGCCTGTAAAAGGCGTTTTTTTTATCTATTACCCTGTCTTTTTACAGATATTATCAGTACAGATCATATTTGCACCTGGCTAACATTGCCTGCCGGTATGCTTCCATCCTGCTGTAACAACCCTGTCGTTTTCAGCAACTCCTCAATTTAAGACCCACCGTCCACAGCCGGTTGGGAGGCAACAATGTTACTCAATATCGGCGACGACAAAGAACGTCATTTTCTGGCGTTACAGGCACTACTCACCCCGGATGACAGCCGCGATGATGTACTGCGCAAAATCACGCAGTTAGCTGCAAGAATGTTAAAAATACCTGGCAGTTTTATTTCCGTGCTGGATGATGAGAACCAGTATGTGCGGGCAGCAATCAACTTTCGTCTGGAGACCTCTTCACGGGTTAACTCTTTTTGCCGCTACGCCGTGGACAGCGGTAACCCGTTTATTGTTCCGGACACCCTTCAGGATGCCCGTTTTGCCGCGCATCCGCTGACCCTTTCCAGCCCGTTTATTCGCTTCTATGCGGGCGTGCCACTATCCACACGTGATGGCATCAAATTAGGCACACTTTGTGTAGTGGACACCAGCCCCCACATAATTACAAAAGAGCAGATTGATACTCTTCAGTTGCTGGGTGAACTGGCGATGTCGTTTCTTGAAGCCTGGCATTATGCCGGTCTGACGGATGCCATAACCGGGTTGCCCAACAAGTTGCATCTGTTACGCGATATCCAGCTGCTGGCCACAACGAATGATATTGCCGAACGTGACCTGATCCTGATTGACTGTATAGATATGCCCCGCGCGCATGAACTTGCGCGCACCCGAGGGATGACACCGATTGAGAACCTGCTGCGCGATATGGCGATTATGCTGCCCCTGCGCCTGCGCCCGCTCAGGTGCGGAAAACTCTACATGGTCGCAACAGGCCGTTTTGCCCTTCTGACTCATGTTTCCGATAAAATCTCAGCCAGCGTTGTTGCCAGTCGCTTACAGGGTGTCAGCGCAGAGCTTGAGCCGGGAATTTCCGTTGAGTTCAGAGTCCACACAGCTGGTAAGACATTCATCCCGGGAGAGTCATCCGCCAGAGAAGTTTTGAATAAGGCAGTCAGTGCATTACACCATCGTATTCGTCAGAATATTTTACTGTTACCAGAAAGCACCTGGGCAGACGAAGACGCGCCCTCTACACCTGCGCTGATGGATGAACTGCGACAGGCTATACAGGGTAACATGCCCGGGCTTTACCTCGTTTATCAACCAAAAATTTGCCTGCAGAGCGGTGTACCGGTAGGAATTGAAGCTCTTATTCGCTGGCGACATCCGCAAAAAGGCGAACTTTCACCGGGAATCTTTGTTCCTATCGCAGAGCATGCAGGCCTGCTACCCGATCTGACGAGCTGGGTTATCGCCAGTGTCATTACTCAGCTCAGGGGCTGGCACATCGCCGGCCTTGCAATACCCGTCTCGGTTAATGTGAGTATTCACGACATCTCAGCATCCGGTTTTGCAGACAGCCTTGAAGAACAAATGATTCGTGCCAGCCTGCCCACTCGTCTGTTGGGCATTGAGTGTCTGGAAACCGAACGGATCATTGAAAGCACCGCAGCAATTGAGGGGCTGGAAGATCTGAAACTGCGCGGGTTTCCTATTTCTCTGGATGATTTTGGCACCGGTTACAGCAACATCAGTTACCTGCGTCGTATGCCGATTGATATCATTAAACTGGACCGGAGCCTGATTTCCCGGCTCTCGCAGGATACCGGGGCGCGTATTATCGCGCGAAGCATCATTTCTATGCTGAAAGAGCTGGATTATATCGTGCTGGCGGAAGGAGTGGAGAATTCACAGACCGGCGAGACTCTGCAAAAATATGGCTGCGATCAGGCTCAGGGTTATCTCTATGCCCGTCCACTCCCTGCCGAGGAAATGCGCAACTGGCTCGAGCTGAAGTTGACCAGTCTGAAATAACATTACTTGTCTGCCACTTATTGCTTCCTGATGCATCTGTTTAAGAGACCACGCTGCACCTCGACAATTCAGAAGCACGAGACACAAACTAAAAGACAGTGATAAAGGAAAGACTGAAAAAACGGTGCGCCCCCTATAAGATCATAATCAGCAGGCAGCATGAACTTCGACTGCGCAAGCAGAGCTCCCGGGTCATCGGCCCTTGCGCTGCGATCTGCTATTGTGAGAAAACTATTGAATGAGCGCTTGTCTACAGTAATGAAATCTGGCGCAGGTTCGTTTTTTCAAAAACCTGCGCTGATTAAAGCCCAAAGCAAGACCGTTTGGGGCCAGACAATTGTAATGGCGACCCGTCTTCATGCGTGACAACATGGTTCCAGACCAGCACCCTACTGAATTTGACATAAGTCGCGATGATTTGCCTATAATAGTTAAAAAATAAATCACCGTTATAACTTGATGGTGTCAGTGATGTCGCTGGCACCTTTTTTTTGTGACTGACTACAGGAGCTTATGCTCTTCTCTCACTGCAAAACTGTTAATTAAACGGGTAATCCACTGAAATACCCACGTTAAAGCACGTCTTTTAATCCATCGCTTCAGAGCTGGAGGTGTATCCTTACTACCAGATAAAACGTGAATGTTGATTTGCCGCTCCCGTGAGCGGCTTTTTTTATCGGCTTAGCAAAGTACAAGGCAGAAATTATCACCTCCTCTTCAGCCAGTCTGACCTGATCCTCACTGTTTAACATACTGTGATGCCCATAATTTTCGCCAATAATCTGCGGGTCCGGTGATGCAGAAGAAGATTTTTGATTCCTCAAGACAGCCAAAACCTTGATGCCATCTACTGTAAAACCCGACAGATTCAGCAGCTTTTCCTTTCCCTCACCTAAATTTTCTGTCTTCGTTGCCGAAAACAAGTATGTAACAACTTCTTTTCTGTTTAATTTTTTACAACACTGGTGGACGACTGATGACAATTGCGCAGCGACTTTTTCTGAGCTTTTCAATGCTTACCATATCCCTTATATCTGTAGTGTTAATCGCGGTTCTTGTTGTGACGGGGTTCCAGTCCCGGTTTCAGTATGTTCAAAGTAATGCGATACCTTCAATTATCGATTTAGGCAAGCAAATTGATGCTGGTAATGAGTTGATTATATGGCTCTATCGACATCAAAGTGCCACCCAGTCAGCTCGACAGGCTCAACTTGAGAATGAAATCAAGCGTCAGATAGATAACCTGAAATCCCTTAACCAGTATTACCTGGACAATGATATTTCCAGTGATGAAGACAGGATTTTGACACAGGGTGCATTCGGGACTATTACCCAGATTGAACAGAAATTACCCGCTTTTCTGAAAGGATCTGCGGCTCAAAACGACGTTGTTTCATTATCAGAGCTGCAAGGTAACACGGGTGTCGGCCAGCAAATTCGCAACTTGATCCAGGGTTATCAAAAGCAGCTGGCTCTCAACGTCAGTATCGGCGAAGGACTCAAGAAAGATAACCAACACATTTACACAATGACTTTCTGGAGTCTCATTCTGGGTTCTGCTGCTGTAATACTTATCCTTGGTGCTGTGGTGATAAAAACTATCATCAGTATCCGAAGGAGCCTGGAAGCAATGCGTTTCACCATGGAAAAGACCAGTTCCTCTTTAGATCTCACAATACGGGCAGATTCGGCACGCAAGGACGAAATTGGTCTGACGGCATTGTCATTCAATCATCTGGTAGAGCGTTTTGCTACTTCTCTGTCAGAAGTCAGTCATTCTTCTTATTCGGTAAGCGCGGCTTCCGCACAAATATCTGCCGGTAATGAAGATCTGTCTTCACGCACGGAAGAGCAGGCAGCCTCGCTGGAGCAAACGGCGGCGAGCATGGCTGAACTGTCTGAAACGGTACGACAAACGGCAGAAAATACTCAGGTTGCAAGTCAGCTGGCTAAAAACGCGCGTGCGATTTCGGATAACAGTTCAGTCAGGGTTAAAAATCTGCAGGATACAATGAACGACATTCGGAACAGCTCAGCAAAGATTACAGACATCATTGCGCTGATCGAAGGGATAGCTTTTCAGACCAATATTCTCGCCCTTAACGCAGCGGTGGAAGCGGCTCGTGCAGGCGAACAGGGTCGGGGATTTGCCGTCGTGGCAGGTGAAGTCCGTAACCTTGCTCAACGTTCCTCATCTTCCGCTAAAGAGATAAAAGAACTAATCGAATCATCTATGAGTTATGTTGAAGCCGGTGCAAATCAGGCAGAGGATGTAGGTCGCAACATGGTTGATATGAATGACGCAGTTCGCCAGGTTGCCGAATTGATCGATGAAATTTCCATTGCCGCTCAGGAACAAATGCAGGGCATCGGGCAGGTTCACCAGGCTGTGAACCAGATGGATGATGTGACGCAACAGAATGCGGCTCTTGTTGAAGAGGCCTCGGCGGCATCACGCTCATTGATGGATCAAGCCGATGGTCTTAAACAGCTGGTTTCGGCGTTTGTGATAGTCAAATCTGAGATAACAAACAATGATAAGGAAAAAACAAGAAATAAGCCGGTTAGTTTGTTAACTGCCAAAAACGCTAAAGAAGATCAGTCGGAAAACTGGAAACGATTCTGATACCAAACCCGCCCCTAATGGGGCGGGTATAACTGTTTGTTTTGGATTCTTAAAAAAGGTATTACCTGGCCAGCGATGCCATCTCTGCCTTAACGTCTGTTAAAGACCAGAAGCGGAACGGCTTCTCATACACTCAGCCAGAGGTTGAGTTCCCTTCTCTTTCTTCAACCCATAGAATTAGCTCCGGGAGCTGTTCTTCGGAGAATACAACTATACCATGACTGGCAAGTAGTGATGCGGCTACACCCATACCACTTTTTCGGATATTGTTAAAAGACCCGTCATAGATATTACGACTACCACATGTTGGACTTCCGTCAGTTAACAAAGCAGCGCGACAACCAGATTCCTGGGCCGCACGCAGAGCCAGCCAGGCTGCAAGCTGATAATGTTCAGTAACATCTCGCCCGGAATTCTCAATTATTCTGGCACGACCACGCATTACCTCGTTCCCGTCACCAGACATGATTTCAGCTGGTGGGCGAGGTATCGTCAACCCGGCCGCCAGTTCAGGGCAGTGCACCACTAACCGCTTTTCCTGTTGCCACTGAGACAGTTTATCTGTCACCTTAGCTTTATCACTTCCGTTGTAACGAACCTTGAAGCCCATCAGGCAAGCACTTATAAGAATTTTATTTATCATCTTTTTTCTGGTTCAGATGATGAAAGATGCAGATTGTACCATTTATCATATATGATTTATCGAACTTTTAAATTCACCCTAAAATCAAATTTGCTTGCAACGGGTACGCATTACATGGTGCTTGCTTGAGCTAGAAGCCGGCCTTAGGTCTTGACACGTGTTTGATGTATACCAAGAGAAAATGAAGTTTTTGCTCTATATATTCATTGCCATCATGCCATTAAATAGTTTAAGGGCAGTCGCAGATACATCGTAATCTTCAATGTTGGATAATAATGCAAGAGTAAATTTTTCATGTTGCGAACGTATAAAATAGCTTTCTCCACCAAAACTAGAGCCAAGGTGGCAATAGATTTCACCTGAATCGTTTTTATCCAACTCAATGCCAAAACAGTAAGAGCTATGCTCTTCAACCATAATACCTGCATCAGTAAGTCCAGGAAGCGGAGTAAGCATTTTCCTTATTAATTCATCGCCCCCTACTAAACCAGAAGAAAAATTTAGCCCCCATTTCATTAAGTCACCAGCAGATGAATGGACAAGGCCTGCCCCCATCACTCCCCATGGGCTGAAGACAGGAGAAAATACGTTATTTTCATTTTTATGATAACCACTCACTGCTACTTCCATCCTGGCTAACTCATCAGAAACAAAAGAGTTATGCATCCCTAAAGGGTAGAGTATCTCTTTTTTCACAAAATCAGCAAAGCTTGTTCCGGAAACATTTTCAACCACCTGAGCAAGAAGTATATATCCAGTGTTACTATATTCATGCTTCGTGCCCGGAGTAAAATGAAGGTGCCTCTCTTCGAAAATCCCAGCAATAATTCTTTCTGATTTAAATTCAGAAAAATAATCCATCCCTTTTTTTAGCTATATCAAACAGGCATGGAAGTCCTGATGTGTGATAAATGAGAATCTCAAGACTTATATCATCTTCAATTACAGCAGCTTCAGGAATGTATTGAAAAAGCAGATCGTTTGATTTTAGCGCCCCCCTTTTTTCAAGAAGAAGAATACTGAATGCTGTAAATTGTTTTGATACAGATGCAATATCAAATATACTATTTCGATCTATTGGTGAGTTAGTTGGTGTATCTTCAACGCCCTCGCTGAATTGAAAAGACCTTCCATCATCATATTGCATAAGGGCGATGCCCCCGGGTGTATTTATTAATGATTTTGTCATAGAGATAAACTGAAGCCGCTTTATTAGTAAACAAATAATTGTAACAGATAATAGCATGTTACTGGAGTAACTGCTTCTTTCCCGGGCTGCTATGGTCATTCTTTACATGATAATGTCCGATTAAACAGTGCATGTTTAATCATTATTGTGCATAATATCTCTGTTAATGTCAGCTTCTCGCACGAAGCGGTCATACATCCTCATTATCCCGAACTGTACATTGCCTCCTGCTACTCGTTGCTACTCGTTGCTACTCAGAAAACCTATATAGATAACGAATGGGTTGCAGAGTATTAAATACCACCTCGCGCAAGCTGCGTATGGTCGACATCATTGTTCACCACACGCAGACCTTCGAATATCGGATTAGGTTGAAGGTAGAAACAGATTTGATAGATAGATGAAACAGAAGCAAGTCGCTTAATTTATCAAGCGTGCTGTTTTAAAAATAAGTCAGGAGGCTGATTTATTGTTACCTCCAATAATATTGATTTATTTAAAAACATATCTCACCAAAAACAAAAAGATTCCTCCGGTGAAAGCAAGAAAAGAAAAACAAAAGTGCATGGCAATAACAAATTTAAAATGACGATCGTTATGATTGAATATTCTCTTTTTCCTGTTTATGTACATAGTTACAGTTCCTGTCCTGAAGCCCTTTATTGCAACATAAAACTCAAACATGCTACCACTAAAAAATCCCCACAACTGCCAATCCATACATCCACCATTACTGTTATTAACTATAATATTTATCCAGTCTTTTTATATCATAGCGAAATAAATAAATTAAGAATTAAATCACAGAAGAAATGACCCTGACCCGAAATCCTGTGCCATCCAGAAACAGAATGCCGGCATAAT
>NZ_JACVTW010000037.1:0-31097 GCF_016624785.1 Kosakonia sp. S42
TGAAGCCGGTTATTCCTGATTACGGCTGGATCATATTCGGGGTCATGGTCATGGGGCAGGCGTTGGAAATGGCAGAGGACAGTCATGACGCGGACATTGGTCAGGAACATCTGCGCTACGCAATCGATGCGGTGAAACGCACTTAACCATCCCCTCTGTATTCGCCGGGCGGGGTTCCCGGTGAATGCGGAGGCCGCCGGTGCGGGCGGCAGGGAGCCCGCTGCCAGTACAGCGTGCTGGCTATTGGTTCAATACGCGAAGATAACCTCTTCAGTTGCAATCTGATTCTGGGAATAGAAAGTACATTGATCCAGAGAGAAGCACAGTAAGATCTGTTTGTACTGTGAGTTCAATGGGTCGATGCAACGCTATCATTAATCAAGGGGGACGTTGCCATCAAACGAAGAACTCGGAAGTTGGTAACTTCGGTCTGTACTGTGTTGCTTGTTCTGGGCGCAGCAGGGCTTCTGGAGGGTTATAAAGCAGCGACACACTGGGCATCTCTGGAGCAGCTCGCATTATTAGGTGCGGAACCGATAAATGAACGCGTAGTTCGTGACCGCAACCGTATAACCGGTGCAGGCGTGACTTCAGGTATAGATTTTGTTCTCAACGTCGTGTCAGAAATGTATGGAAGTTATATCGTTCAGAGTATTCAGCTGCATATGGAATATGACCCCGTGCCTCCCTTCACATGTGGTTCCCCCCGCACAGCTTCTGAAGAACAGTTAAAAAAAGCAAAAGAACAGGCTGCACCATTTATTTAAAAGAGACTGCAAGCTACTTTAAAAGCAGCAGCCAGACTTCAGAAATAAATGCTTAGCGGAAATTCAGCCCCGATGGTGTTACGCTTATAAAGTATGCTTCGGTGGAATATTTGCAGGGAATTTCGGAAGTTTGACCGAGCTTGATACCTATATTTTAGGATTACTGATATCTTAATGCCTTCCGTAAATATCCATTTGAATTAAACAAACGTTCATCAATTCCACTCCGTTTGGATTTAAATTCCCGGCCACTCATCAGCAGCCGGATATTTGAATTTATTATCGCCGTAAATCACCGTTGCCCCACGAGCCAGCGCGTCGAGTTCCCACCGTTCCGGAGTTATGTCCTTACGAGCCAAATTGAAACGAATTTTCGCTGCGCGATCTCTTTCAGGTTTTGTCATCCTGGCCGTATCACTGCGCAACGCGTTCAGCGATCCCGTCCTTTTGCCCAGTACGCCATAAAGTTAATCGCCTCGTGCGCCACGCCGCGTTCGCTTACAAGATGATGTCGCAGCAGCTTCACCACCGTGGACTCCGCAGCTACCCAGCCATAAAACGCGGTGCTATTGCTGGTCGCTTTATCCCACAGCAGTTCGCCATCCCCTTCTTCCTGCACCTGAACGTGATGCGCGCTTTCCGGCACGCGGGCAGCGTGTTTCACCGCATCAATCAGACATTCGCCGTGACTTGCGCCATGAGGATTGCGCGGCAGCCAGGTAATCTGCGCAAAGAAGAATGCGCTTAAATCAACGCAGTCGCCCGCTTCCGGCACTTCGAAAAACGCCTGTACGCGCGGCGGGTTCGCCTGTGCTGCCAGACGTTCAAGGATCCCGCGCGCGGCGGGCAGTGCCGTTTCATCAGCGACGATCAGTGCATTGCGTAACCCCAGCGGCGGCGTCCATTCATAGCCGCCGCTGTCCGCCTCATGGGCGGCGTTCGGCGCGACAATTTGAATCGCGTCGCCCGGCGCGGCGTTGATTGCCCACGCCGACGCGGGCCCCTCTACGCCGTGGCGGACAAACTCAACGGTCACTTCCTGGCTTGCCGGGTCGACGTGGCGCAGCGTGTAGGTACGAACCACCGGTCGCCTGGCTTTTTCCATGCTCTGCACCGCCTGATACCACTGCACGTCTCCCAACAGCGAAGGCAGCGTGCCGTCTTCGGATGGAAACAGCATTTTGATACGCTGATCGGGCGAATCCGATTTCATCTGCGCCACCTCCGGCCCGTTGAACACCAGGCTTAGCAGCGACGGTGAGATTTCGGTTTTACGCGCCAACTGCACGTTAAACAGGCGATAGCCCTGAACTCCAGCCATAACTTTTCCTTACCCTTAGATTACGGAAGACGGTGAACGACGACGGCTGAACCAGATAACGCCAGCCCCCCCGGTGAAGAGAGCAGCGGCGACAAAAGCCGTGACCAGCAGCGCTACGCTGATGCCGGTTTGCGAGACCAGCGGCACGAGCATGGCGCAAAGCCCATAGCCCAGCGTGTGGCTGGTGGCGACCCAGCCTGCACCCGCGCCGTCGGCAAGTTTGTCGTTTAACAGAAGCTGATAGGCGGGCGTCGCCAGCGCAGCCCCGAAGGAAAGCAGCGCGCAGCCGGGATAAAACAGCCACAACGGCACGGCTATCATCAACGCCAGACCGCATAACATGAGCGCACCGGCGCTTAACAGCAGCGCCATCGGAGTTAGCCGCTGGGGGCGCAGCACGCCAAACTGGGCGATCAGCGATGCCACCGCCGCCACGCTGAGCAGCCACGCCACCTGATGGCTAATCACGGCGGTATCCGTGGCGAACTGGCGGGCGAGCGCGGGAGACAGGCCAAGCTGCATCAGGCTGACAGTCGCCGACAGCAGCAGCGCGCAGAGAAGATACGGCAGGCAGGCAGGTGTGAGGCGCGCGCTTTTGCGATCGGCTGCGGGCTGCGGCGGCGTGCCCGGTAAACGTAGCAGCATAATAAGCGCCAGCAGCGGCGCGACCATCAACAGTGCCATCGGTGCAAGCGGATGCAGCATCAGCATCGCCGCGGCGCACAGCGGCCCGAACAGTCGACCGCAGCTTAATCCCGAACTGATGGTCGCCAGCGCTGCCATTCGTTTCCCTTCCCCGGCGCGCTGTAAGGCCCAGACCTGACAGGCCGGAACCATCGCCGACACAGTAAGCCCGTAAATAATCCGCGCGATAATTAACAACCCGATGCCCGCCCTCGGAGGGATGGCGTGAGTCGCCAGCAGCGCGCTGCCCAGGCCAAGCAGCGCAAAGCTCGCGCCGTATCCCCCCAGCGCCCAGAGCACCACCGGTTTGCTGCCCCGGCGCGCAATCTGTTTTCCCCACCACGGCGACGACGGCAGAAACAGCATTGAGCCAAGCGTTAACAGCAACGCCCAAATCGACAGGCTGAGGTTTGTCTGAATGACCAGAACCGGGATCGCCACCAGCAGGCCATTTTGCCCGACGCCAAGCAGCCCCGCGCTGAACGCCAGTGGCCAACAGGACAAGGATTTTTGCGGCGCGTCCGCTATCTCAAGAGAAGTCACAATGTTGCAATTCCATGTGTAGATTGTGATTATTTGTGAAAATATTTATATTGATTCTAACAATTGTTATTGATAATGAGAAACATTATCGTCAGAATTCGCATTATCACAACAAGTGGGATCAGTTTGATTATGACTTTGCCAAAGAAAACTCCGGACTGGGATGTCGCTGCGCAATGCTTCCTGAACGCGCTTATTCGTGAAACTAAAACCTGGCGACTGAGCGAAAGCCAGCCTGCTGAACTGATTATCCCCCTCGACAATCGTCAGGCACTTCACTTCACGGTGGACTACTTCTCACCGACTCAGCACCACCGTTTCGCCTTCCCGGCTCAGTTAGTGAGCGCGTCGCGTCGCGAGCCTGTCGATTTCCCGACATTTTCCCGTCTTATTGTGGACTCGCTCCGGCGTACGCTGTCGCTGCCCGCTTCTCACGCCGACGCGTTTTACCAGCGCGTCACCCAAAGCCATATGCATACGCAGCAGGCCATCGACGCCCGTCACGACTGGGCCGCCCTGCGCGAGCACGCGTTGAACTTTGGCGAAGCGGAACAGGCGCTGCTGGTGGGCCACGCTTTCCATCCGGCACCAAAATCGCATGAACCCTTTACCCAGCATGAGGCGGAGCGCTACCTGCCGGACTTCGCGCCTCACTTCTCGCTGCGCTGGTTTGCGGTTGATAAAGCGCACATTGCGGGCGACAGCCTGCATCTGAATCTGCAACAGCGCCTGACGCGCTTTGCCGCCGAAAACGCCCCGCAGCTGCTTAGTGAGCTAAGCGATAGCCAGTGGCTTTTCCCGCTGCATCCGTGGCAGGCAACCTATCTACTGGAACAGCCGTGGTGCCAGCATCTGGCGGAACAGGGTCTGCTGCGGGATCTGGGCGAGGCCGGTACGCTGTGGCTGCCGACCACCTCTTCCCGTTCGCTTTACTGCGCCACCAGCCGCGACATGATCAAGTTTTCGCTCAGCGTGCGCCTGACCAACTCCGTGCGCACCCTGTCGGTGAAAGAAGTGGCGCGCGGCATGCGCCTGGCGCGCCTGGCGCAAACGGAACGCTGGCAGACGCTGCAAACCCGTTTCCCGACGTTTCAGGTGATGCAGGAGGACGGCTGGAGCGGGCTGCGCGATCTGCACGGCAATATCATGGCGGAAAGCCTGTTTGCCCTGCGTGAAAACCTGCTGGTCGATCGGCCACAAAGCCAGACCAACGTCCTGGTGTCTTTGACGCAGGCCGCACCGGATGGCGGCGATTCGCTGCTGGTCGCGGCTGTCAAACGCCTGAGCGCTCGTCTGGGGATCGCGCCGCAGCAGGCAGCCCACGCGTGGGTTGATGCCTACTGCCAGCAGGTACTGAAGCCGTTGTTCACCGCCGAAGCGGATTACGGTCTGGTCCTGCTGGCACATCAGCAAAATATCCTGGTGAAGATGCAGCAGGATCTCCCCGTTGGGCTTATCTACCGCGACTGCCAGGGCAGCGCGTTTATGCCACATGCGGCGGGCTGGCTCGACGTTATCGGCGAAGCGCAGGCTGAAAACATCTTCACCCGCGAGCAATTACTGCGCTACTTCCCGTACTACCTGCTGGTGAACTCCACTTTCGCCGTTACCGCCGCGCTGGGTGTCGCCGGGTTGGACAGCGAAGTTAACCTGATGTCGCGGGTACGCATGCAGCTTAACGCGGTGCGCGAGCAGGTGACACACAAGACCTGCCTCGACTACGTGCTGGAAAGCCCGTTCTGGAACGTGAAAGGCAACTTCTTCTGTTACCTGAACGATCACAACGAAAACACCATCGTCGACCCATCGGTTATCTATTTCGATTTCACCAACCCGCTGCTGGCGCAGGAGTCCTGAATGCCTATGGCCAATATCGTTCACAGCGGCCACGGCCTGCGCTGTGAAAAACTCGACGCACAGCTGACTCTCAGCTGGAGTCTGGATAACACCGCGGTGCTGCGCTGTCCGGGTACGCTGCCGGAAGGCTGGCTGCGCGACGCGCTGGATCAGATTTTCATCGCCGCACCGGACATCTCCGCGCTGATTTTGCCTTACGCCGACTGGCGCGAAGAGCCGCAGGCGCTGGCGCTTTTTGCGCAGACGCACAGCGACATTATTCATCGCGCCGCGTTCTGGCAGCTCCCGCTCTGGCTGAATGCGCCGTCAAAACAGGCCTCCGGCGAAATGATCTTTGACGCAGAACGGGAAATTTACTTCCCTGCCCGCCCTGCGCGCCCGGAGGGTGAAGTTTATCGTCGCTACGACCCGCGCGTACGTAAAACCCTGAGCTTCCGCGTGGCAGACCCGGCGCTGGACGCCGAACGTTTTACCCGCTGGATGAACGATCCGCGCGTGGAATATTTCTGGGAGCAAGGCGGTTCCCTTGAGCTCCAGACCGCCTATCTCGAACGCCAGCTCACTGGAAAACATGCGTTCCCGTTGATTGGCTGTTTTGACGATCGACCATTCAGCTACTTTGAAATTTACTGGGCTGCGGAAGACCGTATCGGCCGCCACTATACCTGGCAGCCCTACGATCGCGGCCTGCACCTGCTTGTCGGCGAACAGGCCTGGCGCGGCGCGCACTACGTTCAAAGCTGGCTGCGCGGGCTGACGCACTATTTGCTGCTGGATGAACCGTGCACGCAGCGCACGGTGCTGGAGCCGCGCGCCGACAACCAGCGCCTGTTCCGCCACTTCGATCCGGCGGGCTACCGCACGCTGAAAGAGTTCGACTTCCCGCATAAACGTTCGCGCCTGGTGATGACGGATCGCACCCGCTTCTTTACGGAGGTGGGTCTGTGATGAATCGTACGGACTGGGAAATTGTTAACCGCCAGCTGGTGGCGAAAATGCTGGCTGAACTGGAATACGAACAGGTCTTTCACGCCGAGTCACTGGGGGATGACCGTCATGCGATTAATCTGCCGGGCGCGGAGTGGCACTTCAGCGCACAGCGCGGCATCTGGGGCTGGCTGTGGATCGATCCTGAAACGCTGCGCTGCGCCGATGAGCCCGTTGTCGCACAGACGTTGCTGATGCAGCTAAAGCCGGTGCTGTCGATGAGCGATGCCACCGTTGCCGAGCATATGCAGGATCTCTACGCCACGCTGCTGGGCGACCTGCAGCTGCGCAACGCGCGTCGCGGCCTGAGCGCGGAAGACCTTATCACGCTGGACGCCGATCGGCTGCAGTGCCTGCTCAGCGGTCATCCAAAATTCGCCTTTAATAAGGGCCGTCGCGGCTGGGGACAGGACGCGCTGACACGCTATGCCCCGGAGTACGCCAATACCTTCCAGCTTCACTGGCTGGCGGTAAAACGCGACAGCATGGTCTGGCGCTGCGACAGCGCGCTGGACAGCGAGCAACTGCTGACTGCGGCGATGGACCCGCAGGAGCGGGCCCGTTTCCATCAGGCCTGGCAGGCGCACGGGCTGGACGAGAGCTGGCACGCGTTGCCGGTGCATCCGTGGCAGTGGCAGCAAAAAATCGCCCTCGACTTCGTCGCAGATCTGGCGGAGGGGCGCATGGTGTCGCTGGGAGAATTTGGCGACCGCTGGCTCGCCCAGCAGTCTCTGCGCACCCTGACCAACGCCAGCCGCCAGGCCGGGCTGGATATCAAACTGCCGCTGACGGTTTACAACACCTCCTGCTATCGCGGCATTCCGGGCAAATATATTGCCGCCGGGCCGCTGGCCTCGCGCTGGCTTCAGCAGGTGTTTGCCGCTGACCCGACGCTGCAACAAAGCGGCGCGGTAATCCTCGGCGAACCGGCGGCGGGCTACGTTTCCCACGAGGGCTACGCCGCGCTGGCGCAGGCCCCGTACCGTTATCAGGAGATGCTCGGCGTTATCTGGCGCGAGAATCCGTGCCGCTGGCTGAAGCCTGATGAAAGCCCGATTCTGATGGCGACCCTGATGGAGTGCGACGAGCACAACCGGCCGCTGATTGGCGCGTACATCGCCCAGTCCGGGATGGACGCGGAGGCCTGGCTGTCGCAGATGTTCCGCGTGGTGGTGGTGCCGCTCTACCATCTGCTGTGCCGCTACGGCGTCGCGCTGATCGCTCACGGACAAAATATTACCCTCGCCATGAAAAATGGCGTGCCGCAGCGAGTTCTGTTGAAGGATTTTCAGGGCGACATGCGGCTGGTGAAGGATGAGTTCCCAGAGATGGACTCCCTGCCTCAGGAAGTGCGGGATGTAACCGCCCGCCTGAGCGCCGACTATCTGATTCATGACTTGCAAACCGGCCACTTTGTGACGGTGCTGCGCTTTGTTTCGCCGCTTATGGCCCGCCTCAGCGTGCCGGAGAGACGTTTTTATCAACTGCTGGCGGCAGTGTTGAGTGATTACATGCAGGAACACCCACAACTGTCGGCGCGTTTCGCGCTTTTCTCACTCTTCAAGCCACAAATCATTCGCGTCGTGCTGAACCCGGTAAAACTGACCTTCCCTGAGCAGGACGGCGGCAGCCGCATGCTGCCAAATTACCTTGAGGATCTGCAAAACCCGCTGTGGCTGGCGACAAAGGATTAAATCATGACAAACACTGTAGATTTCATTGGCGTAGGCATCGGTCCGTTTAACCTGAGCATCGCGGCGTTAGCTCATGAAGCGGAAGACTTCAGCAGTTGCTTCTTCGACGGCCGCACGCAGTTTGCCTGGCATCCGGGTATGCTGGTGCCGGACTGCCATATGCAAACCATGTTCCTGAAAGATTTGGTGAGCGCCGTCGCGCCGACCAGCCCGTACAGCTTTGTGAACTATCTGGTGAAGCGCAAGAAATTTTATCGCTTCCTGACCACCGAGCTGCGCACCGTTTCCCGCGATGAGTTCTCAGACTACCTGCGCTGGGCCGCCGAAAGGATGGATAACCTGCGTTTCAACAATACGGTGGAGCGCATCGCGTTTGACGATAGCCGCCAGCTTTTCTCCGTGCAAACCAGCCAGGGCGAAACCTTCGCCCGCCACGTCTGCCTAGGCATTGGCAAGCAGCCGCACCTGCCGGCCTGCGTGAAAAGCGCCTCGCCGACCTGCTTCCACGCCAGCGAAATGAGCCTGCGCCAGCCCAACCTGAGCGGTAAGCGGGTGACGGTGGTCGGTGGCGGGCAAAGCGGGGCGGACCTGTTCCTCAACACCCTGCGCGGGGAATGGGGCGACGTTGCAGAGATTAGCTGGGTGTCGCGTCGCAATAACTTTAACGCGCTGGATGAAGCAGCGTTCGCCAATGAGTATTTCACTCCGGAGTACGTGTCCGGCTTTGTCGGGCTGGATCACGCCGCGCGCCAGAAGATGCTCGACGAGCAGAAAATGACCTCTGACGGTATTACTGCCGAGTCGCTGCTGACGATTTATCGCGAGCTGTACCACCGCTTCGAGGTGCTCGGCCTGCCACGTAACGCCCGTCTGATGCCGAGCCGGTCGGTCACCGGTCTTGAAAACCGGAGCCAGGGCTGGCAGCTGCTTCTGGAGCATCATCTGGATAAAGGCTACGACACGCTGGAGAGCGACGTGGTGATTTTCGCCACCGGCTACCGCCCTGCGCTGCCGCAGATGCTGTCGCCGCTGATGTCGCGCATTGCTTTGCGCGACGAATGCAATTTCAACGTGCGGGACGATTTCACCGTTGAGTGGGACGGCCCAAAAGAGAATCACCTGTTCGCCGTTAACGCCAGCATGCAGACCCACGGTATTGCCGAGCCGCAGCTTAGCCTGATGGCGTGGCGCGCCGCCCGTATTCTGAATCGCGCGATGGGGCGTGATTTGTTCGATCTCAGTACGTCGCCCGCGCTGATTCAGTGGCGCAGCGGCAGCCGGGAAAAACCGCAGCCGGAGGCTGCTCCTTTAACTCGCTACACAGCATCTTTGGGCTGACATTTTCCGCCCGTGTGAAGGAATGATAATGATAACCAAAAAGCATACGCTCTGGGCTCTTAACCCGCTTCTGCTCGCCATCATGGCGCCCGCGGTCGCGCAGCAAAGCAGCGACGACACGCTAGTGGTTTCCGCCAACCGCACCAACCGTACGGTAGCGGAAATGGCGCAAACCACCTGGGTGATTGAAAAAGCCGAACTGGAGCAGCAGATCCAGGGCGGTAAAGAGCTGAAAGACGCGCTGGCCCAGCTGATCCCCGGGCTTGATGTCAGCAGCCAGAGCCGTACCAACTACGGAATGAACGTGCGTGGCCGTCCGCTGGTCGTGCTGGTGGATAGCGTGCGTCTGAACTCGTCGCGCACCGACAGCCGCCAGCTCGATTCCATCGACCCGTTCAATATCGACCACGTTGAAGTGATCTCCGGGGCCACCGCGCTGTACGGCGGCGGCAGCACCGGCGGCCTGATCAATATTGTGACGAAAAAAGGCCAGCCGGATACCCAGGTGGAATTTGAGACGGGGATTAAGAGCGGTTTTAACAGCAGCAAAGATCACGATGAGCGCGTTGCCAGCGCCATCTCCGGCGGCAACGACCATATCTCTGGGCGCGCATCGGTAGCGTACCAGAAGTTCGGCGGCTGGTTTGACGGTAACGGCGACGCGACACTGCTCGATAACACCCAGACCGGCCTACAGTATTCCGACCGTCTGGACGTGATGGGCACCGGGACGCTGAATATCGACGATACCCAACAGCTTCAGCTGGTGACCCAATATTATAAAAGCAAGGGTGACGACGATTACGGGCTGAACCTCGGGAAAGATTTTTCGGCAATCAGCGGCGCGACCAGGCCATACGTCAGCAGCGGCCTGAATTCAGACCGTATTCCGGGCACCGAGCGTCATCTCATCAGCCTGCAATACTCGAACAGCGATTTTCTCGGTCACGAGCTGGTCGGCCAGGTATATTACCGCGACGAATCGCTGCTGTTTTATCCGTTCCCGACCGTCAACGCGAACAAGCAGGCTAGCGCGTTCTCCTCCTCGCAGCAGGACACGGACCAGTACGGCGCGAAGCTCACTCTCAACAGCAAACCGCTGGACGGCTTGCAGCTGACCTACGGGCTGGATGCGGATCACGAGCGCTTTACCTCTAACCAGATGTTCTTCGATCTGGCCAAGGCAAACGCTTCCGGCGGGATGAATAACCAGCGGATTTACACCACCGGGCGCTATCCGGGGTACGACATCACTAACCTGGCGGCCTTCCTGCAGTCCAGCTATGACATCAACGATATCTTTACCCTAAGCGGCGGCGTGCGCTATCAGTACACCGAGAACAAGATTGATGATTTCATTGGCTACGCGCAGCAACAGCAGATTGCCGCCGGAAAGGTGCAGTCCGCCGATGCGATCCCGGGCGGGTCGGTCGATTACGACAACTTCTTGTTTAACGCCGGTCTGCTGGTTCACCTGACCGAACGCCAGCAGACGTGGTTCAACTTCTCCCAGGGCGTGGAGCTGCCGGATCCGGGTAAATACTACGGGCGCGGCACCTATGGCGCAGCGGTGAACGGGCACCTTCCGCTGACCAACAGCGTGAACGTGAACGACAGCCAGCTGGAAGGCGTGAAGGTCAACTCCTACGAGCTGGGCTGGCGCTACTCCGGCGATAACCTGCGTACGCAAATCGCGGCCTACTACTCGATTTCCGACAAGAGCGTGCAGGCGAATAAAGATCTGACCATCAGCGTGGTCGATGACAAGCGCCGTATCTACGGCGTGGAAGGCGCGGTAGACTACTTTATTCCGGACACCGACTGGAGCACCGGTGCGAACTTCAACGTGCTGAAAACCGAGTCTAAAGTGAACGGCAGCTGGGAAAAGTATGATGTGAAGGTGGCGAGCCCGTCGAAAGCGACGGCCTACATCGGCTGGGCGTCGGATCCGTGGAGCCTGCGCGTACAGAGCACCACGTCCTTCGACGTCAGCGACGCTCAGGGCTACAAAATCGATGGTTACACCACGGTTGATCTGCTCGGTAGCTAT
The DNA here is from genome assembly GCF_016624785.1 of Kosakonia sp. S42. NCBI lineage: Bacteria > Pseudomonadati > Pseudomonadota > Gammaproteobacteria > Enterobacterales > Enterobacteriaceae > Kosakonia > Kosakonia sp. S42. The sequence continues at coordinate 11,242 of NZ_JACVTW010000037.1, forward strand.
GAGTTGCCGGTGGGTAAACTCAGCTTCAGCGTGGAGAACGTTTTCGATCGCGACTACACCACCGTCTGGGGCCAGCGCGCGCCGCTGTACTACAGCCCGGGCTACGGTCCTGAGTCGCTTTACAACTACACAGGGCGTGGCCGCACCTTTGGTCTGAACTACTCCCTACTGTTCTAAGTCCTACCCTGCTCTGCCCGGCGTCTGCCGGGCATGCGGCAGACGCTGAAACATAAACGAAAGCGCTGATTATCACCCTGCCGGTATGGCTACCTGTTTGAATAAAGGAGTCCGTATGCTTAAGGCCATCGCCGAGAATTTTATCAAACCCGAGTACGTTGACACCGTTCTCCCTTTCTACCGCGGCAACGAAGAAAGAGCCTCTGTGTATTGCTTATGATTTGTATCGGGATGAAAAGGAGCCGGGGCATTTTATTTTCATTGAAGAGTGGCTCGATCGGGCAGCACTGGATGCGCACTGCGCCAGCGAGCATTTCACCCGGCATGTGCCTTTGATTGATCGGTACGCGCGTAAAGCGGCGCAGTACATCCTCCTGGATGCTCGGGTGGCTCCGCAGGGATAAAGCCCGCTCCTGGTTCACCGCGGTGGAGATTACAGTCCGCTGTGAGCGAAAAGCGGACCTTCGCAGTTTGCCTTACAATCAAAGCATGCTGATACTCCTTATGTAAATCACATTGAGCTGCGTTAAGCAGATAAGACAGAGATATTTATAAATCCACTACTCTTAGAAAACCGATCAGTCCGGCCATGGCAGGGCTCAGTGAGTTCTGGTTCTTATAGCAAATGCAGATTCTCCTGCGCGCCCATTGGTCATGTAGCGGCAATATTTGGTAGGGAAGCTTTTTGCAGAAGCGCTCAGCTACAGATACCGGAAGAATCCCTACGCCAATGCCGCTACTGACCATCTCGCAAATACCTTCAAAACTGCTCATTCTGATGCGGTAAGTCAGTTGATGACCAAGCCCTCTGGCATGTTCGCTGATGTGATCCTGCAACGCACTGCCAGGGTAAAGCCCAATAAAAGGTTCGCCAATCGCGTCCAAGAGAAAGACGTTATCTCTGCCTCGAAGAGGGTGAGTGACGGGAGCGATAAGAGCAAGTCTGTCATCTGCTATGGGTTCAAGCGTGAGTTCGCCGGCTTCTACTGCATCTGAGACGAGCCCTGCTTCAACGATACCATTGTTTATACTGTTAATGATATCCGCACTGGTTCTCTCTTCTAGCTCAATGGCCACATTGGGATATTCTGTAAGCCACTTTGCAAGCCTTCCAGGCAGAAATTCGGTCATCGCAGAGGTATTGGCATATAATCGTACCTTCCCTCTGACGCCTTTAACGTAAGCGCCTAGTTCAGCTTTAAGCCGCTCCTGCTGGGACAGTATTTCACGGGCATGGCGGACAAGGATCTCACCGGCTTCTGTAAGGCTGACGCCTCTCGGATGGCGAAAGAACAGTTTCACTCCGGTATCTTCCTCTATGCTTTTCAGCCTCTCACTGGCCGAGCCCAAAGCCAGGCTGGCGTACCGGGCACCATGTGTAATGCTTCCCGCATCGGCGATGCAGACGACAAGTTTCAAATCAGAAAGATCCAGCCTCATAAGGTATTCACCTAAGCCTTCGGACCATCCGAAGCATGACGCACTTAAACCAGATTGTCCACTAATGGCCGGGATGTTTGAATTTATGGAAATCCTTCGTCAGGGCAAATTTCGTGAGCGAACAACTGTATGTCTATCTTTTATTGATATTTATCCTCGCCGGTTTCGTAAAAGGCGTGACCGGAATGGGTTTGCCAACGGTGGCAATGGGATTACTTGGCATGTTTATGTCTCTCCCGATCGCGGCGTCACTGCTGGTTATTCCATCTTTCGTAACGAATGTGCTGCAGCTTTTTACCGGCCCTTCAGTGATGCTTATTATCAGACGTCTTTGGCTGATGATGCTGCTAATACTGGCTGGTACGGTGGCAGCATCTTCTCTTCTTATCAGCATTAATACGGCTTGGTCAGCGTTCGGCCTAGGTGTGGTTTTAATTGTTTATGCTGTTTTTGCGCTGATATCGCCGTCGCTTACAGTTTCTCAGGCCCGGGAGAAATGGATGTCACCCGTTATTGGCGGCGTTACAGGCGTAATAACCGGTGCGACAGGCGTATTCGTTATGCCTGCCGTTCCCTTTCTTCAGTCGCTTCGCTTTAGTAAAGATGAACTCGTCCAGGCCCTTGGGCTGTCATTTACCGTTTCTACGGTTGCGCTGGCCGCTGGACTTTATCTTCATGACGCACTCCGGGTAGAGCAGATTTCGCTGTCATTTATGTCCATACTCCCTGCCCTGGCTGGAATGTGGCTGGGCGGGCATGCATCAGTGCGATGCGTTTCAGGCAGTGTTTTCTTCTGTTCCTGATTGTTCTGGGAATAGAGCTGATTTCACGCCCCTTTATCTGATTGTCCAAACCCGAAGAGCCGGATGTAGCTGAATGGTTGCCGGATCTGCAGGGTTAATAACCGGGAGAATGTAATGAGCAGCAATCAATTGTCGGTACTCAGCTTTCTTGAGGCTCAACTGAATGGTACGTTGAAGCCCGGCGACACCACGCACATGAACTATCCGACACCAATATCACAACTCCTAGGTTTTCATCTGGTGGCCATTAATAAGGGAACTGCCATGCTGGAGATATATGCCGATGCTTCAATACACGGGAATCAGCAGGGTACGGTACACGGGGGATTAATAACAGAGTTGGCTGATGCCACCGTCGGAACGGCACATTCTACCCTTATGGGGCCAGAAGAGAGCTTTACGAGTATAGATATTAAAACTTCTTTTCTGCGTCCGGTACGGAAATCCAAGCTGACATCACACGCTTATGTCATTCATCAGGGTAAGGCCATCAGCCACTATTGCTGTGAAATCAAAAGGGATGACGGTAAGAGCGTGGCCATCGTACAGAGCACAGTTATGACCCTTAAGGGGGATAAGGCGTCCGGACGATGAAATTTTCGCAACATGAGCGAGATCTGCACGAAGATCAGATAGCACCCTTTAGATAAGGAGGATGATGTGTTACATGCTAAAGCGCTTCTGTTTGATATAAACGGTACACTGGTAGACTCAACGGCGGTAGTTGAGAAGGAATGGCGCAGGTCACCGGACTTCAGATACTACTCTAACGCCCACTTTATAAGTCAGCCATCCCTCACAGGATGGCTGTATATTTTTAATTTAATGAAATACGAACCACACTATCCGGGCCTTTCGTAGTGTTGTCGTGATTGAAGTCCTGCTTCACTGTTACGTATAAAGTTTTGCCGTCAGGTGTTACCAGCAGACTGTTGGGATGGCTGGTGAAACTCCAGCTGTTTTTCACAGCATAGCTACCGGCATCAAGCTGCAGCACCTTCTTTGACTCACGCTGGCTGATGAAAATTTCGTTGCGCTTCGCGTTAAACTTAATTCCCAGCGCATCGCCTTCAAGACGCTTGATAACTTTCCCGCTGCGCTCATCAAATACCAGCGTGGTTTTGGCTTTTGAATCATCGGTCACGAACAGGCGCCCAGTGGCCGGATCTTCTGCCATATTCAGGAACAGATACGTTTTTTTATCTCCCGGCGTCCAGCGTTGTTCGATTTTATGCGTGCCCGGGTTAATCACCAGAACTTCACCGCCGCCATTGGCGGCATAAATGCGATCTGTCAACGGGGAATAGATAATCCCCGTTACCCATTTTCCGGCATTCTCGATTAGGGCTTTTAGCGTCATGGTACTGGCATCAACCACGGAGATGAACCCAGGGTCGGCAACGCCGCCGATAAACAGTTGTCCCTTGTGGAAGAGGATCTCACGCGCGCCAACCGGGTCACCATCCTTATCTTTGCCTTCAAACATCAGGCGCTGCAGCACCTTGCCACTTTGCACGTCCACTTTCGATACCCCGCCATCGAGGGTGTTGGTGGTGTAGTAGACTTTGCCATTATCGTCCGCCGTCATGCCGAAGTTTTTCAGGTCGGTGTGGGTTTCACCTTGTGTGGCAAGCGTTGTGGGATCGAGTTTATAAAGTACCCCGCCGTTGACATTTTTGAAACCCTGCGCGCTCGCGACGTACAGTGCGTTTGCCGTGGGGGAGTAAACCATCTCATACAGACCGTCAGCGAGTTCGCGCTGCTTGAGCGCAGCCGAATCAGGGGCAGCAGCTGACGCCGTTGCGCTCAGGGTTAACGCCGCAGTAAGGACGCTGAAGCCCCATGTCTTTCCCTTTATCCACTGAAATCTGTTCATTTATTGTCCCGTCATATTAGAAACGTGCCGTTTTTATAAATATGCATTTATTTACATTTAACTTACAAAATAACCCGTGCATAATAAAGTAAATAATTATCATTTACATTCTTATTTATATAAATGATTTGCAAAAACGACAATAACTGACAGGTAACATGATGATTCTTAACAGCAGGGTTAATCGCGCGAAAGCGCCATTAGGGTTAATTCATACTCCCTTCTCACTTTCACTGCTTGCGCTGGCAATGTCCGCCGTCATGCACCCGGCACAGGCGGATGAGAATACGAAAGAACAAGAGATGGTTATCTTCGGCGACGGGAACGGGAGCGCCGATTCGCAGCAGGATTATGCGGTAAAAACCACGCGTTCAGGCACCAAAATGCTGCTGATACCGCGTGACGTCCCCCAGTCCGTAAGCGTCATGACTCGCCAGCGCATTCAGGATCAAGACCTGCAAACCATCGATCAGGTATTAACCAACACCACCGGCGTTTCGTCGCAGCAGGTTGATAGCGAACGTTCCAGCTACTTTTCCCGCGGCTTTGAAATCACCAACTTCGCCTACGATGAGATCCCTACATCAATGGGCGACGCGTGGAACTTTGGCGACGCGCAGGAAGATACCGCCATTTACGATCGTGTTGAGATTGTGCGCGGCGCAAACGGCCTGATTACCGGCGCTGGCGATCCGGGAGCAACGGTGAACATGGTGCGTAAACGTGCCGACAGTAAAACTTTCAGGGGCAACGTCAGCGCAAGCTACGGAAGCTGGAACAAACAGCGCTATGTGGGCGACATCTCCGCGCCGCTCAATTCCGACGGTAGTGTGCGCGGGCGCGTAGTGGCAGGTTATCAGGATCAGGACAGCTGGCTCGACAGATATGGTAAGCGTAAGAAATTTCTCTATGGCGTAATTGAAGGTGATGTAACGGAACACACGACGGCCTCACTGGGCTGGGATTATCAGCAAACAAACACCGCCAATCCGACCTGGGGCGGATTACCCAGCCTGTACAGTAACGGCAGCCGCACCCGTTACGATCGCAATGTCAATACCTCGGCGGACTGGACGGGATACGCCGTTGAATCGCGTAAAGTTTTCGCTAACCTCACCCACAGCTGGGATAACGGCTGGTCGGTTCGTTTTAATGGAACCCACGGCGAGCAAAGGTTCAGCGACACCCTGCTTTACGTGATGGGCAATCCGGAGGTTACCACCGGCGAAGGTGCATCAGGCTGGGGAAGTAAGGATCGCGGCAAGCGCACCCTTGACTCCTTTGACACCTATGCCAGCGGGCCTTTCGAACTGCTCGGGCGTCAACATCAGCTGATGGCCGGGGCCAGCTATAGCCGTCAGCATAATGCCACCTTCAGTAAAGACGGGCCGATGGACAGCGATCGCATTGGCATCTTCAACAATAGCTGGGACGGGAGCGTGGCCGAGCCGGAGTGGGGCGACTGGTATCAAAATGCGGATGATATCGTACGGCAAAAATCGGCGTATACGGCGGCACGCCTGTCGCTGGCGGATCCGTTGTCACTGATCGTTGGTGCACGTTATACCCAATACAGCTCAGACGGCAGCAGTGGCGATATGCGTAAATACAACACCACGCCTTATGGCGGGCTGGTGTATGACATCAACGACAGCCTTTCCGCTTACGCCAGCTATACCTCAATTTTTGCCCCGCAAACCAAACGCACAAAAGAGGGTGCGTGGCTCTCACCCGTCACCGGTAAAAACTATGAAACTGGCCTGAAGGCAGACTGGATGGACGGTCGACTGACCACCAACGTTGCCGTATTCCGCATCGAACAGGAGAACGCGGGAGAAGCCATCAGCGGGGAATTCGTCAATGGATCCAGCGAACAGGCTTATCGCGCAACCAAAGGTGCAGTAAGCAAAGGGGCGGAATTTGAGGTGAATGGTGCCGTTACCGACAACCTGCAGCTTACCTTCAGCGCGACCCGCTACGTTGCCCGTGATTCAGATGATCGCTTCAACAGCTTCGCGCCGCAGACGCAGCTGAAGCTGTTCAGCCGCTACCGCGTCCCGGTGCTTCCGGATCTGACCGTAGGCGGCGGCATGAACTGGCAGAATCGGGTGTACAAAGATGTTGCCGGTCCGGACGGCGAGACGCAGCGCCTCTACCAGGGCAGCTATCCGCTCGTCGATTTGTTCGCGCAGTATCAGCTGACGAAACAGCTGGCGGTGCAGGCAAATGTCCGTAACCTGTTCGACCGTGAATACTACTCCTATCTCGATGACTCTGCCGTTTATGGCGAACCGCGTAGCGTCTCGGTAAGCGTGAACTACACATTCTGATGTAATCAGCGTATCGTTATCCCGGCCATCACCTGTTACGAAATGTGCTTTGGCTCCGCCGGCCGGAACGACACGGTGATTGCCGGGCACGCCATTGCCGCCTGTGCCATCCTGGTAACGAATAATGTGCGGGAATTTGAACGAGTGACGGGCCCGATGCCGGGAGCACTGTGTTAATTAAAGACTAAGTACGTTTAGATAAAAATATCTGCTGTGTGCCAGAAGCGGACGTTGACAACAATATATAGCGCCAGTTTTCATGTACGCTTCAGAGGAATATTACCTTTTTTCATAAAGGAGAATGACATGTCAGTTTCCGCTCGTAATCAGCTGCACGGCAAAGTTTCTGCAATACACCCCGGTTCCGTGAATGATGAAATTGAACTCTCCCTCACAGCGGGGGGAAAACTGGTCTCCGTTGTGACCAGTAGCAGTAGAATCAGGCTGGCTCTGGAGCAAGGTGTAGAGGTAGTGGCATTGATCAAAGCCACCGGGATTATCCTTGCTTCCGAAGATAATGGAATGCTTTTTTCCGCTCGTAATCAGTTTCCAGGTGTCATCACTTCGCTGGAAAAGGGGGCGGTAAACGCAACCGTTCACCTTCTAACGGATGAAGGTTCAACTCTTAATGCTGTCATTACAAACGAAAGCGCGGCTGAGATGGCTATCAGCGAAGGCAAGCGGGTTATCGCACTCATTAAAGCCTCATCCGTACTGCTTGCAGTAAAATAATCAGACGCAAAAGCGTAAATATCTTACGAACAGGACGCCGCCAGATTCGAAGGGCATCCTGAGCAATACGCAAGTTTCATCCTCCTATCGGTAAGTATCCCTGCCACTCTGGATTATCTCGACATCCTGTTTCGCAGGGTGTCAGATGAATAAACAACTCTCCAACCTTTTCAAGCAACAGGCAATCGTCAACCTCTTTCAAATTATCCTTATGTTGTTGATCGACACCGCAGAGTAGCGTTTGTAATGCTTTCTCCTTAGCCTGCCGGGCATCTTCGGCGACGAACAGATCATATTCGTGTAGTTCTGCAAGCGTATCCGGCTTGTAACCACCCGCATTGACGAAGAATAATCTTTTTGTTGTCTGGGGAGGTTCCGGGGAAAGCGTGACAGAATATCCATCGGCCCATGTGATACGGCTATAACCGTCTATATGAATTTTATCTTTATCGCCAAACCATGCTTCACGCAATGCAGGCCAGGCATCTTTGGGCTCGCGGGCCGCTACAAACTGGATATCGTGGACTTCAATATTGGATTTACCGGCATTCCCGCCGACATAAAACATATACAAATTCATACCTTCCCCTTGCGTTATCTTTATCGTTGTATATTTAACTATATAGCGAGTTAGGCAACAACTGTGCAGAAGGCATTGATGACAAAGAGTGTAAGATTTTTGTATGCAAAACCATCAGGGGTTTACGCTGCATGTTTCATGAATAATTACCCACATCCTGGATGACACATCCTGCGTAATTCATCCTTCCCATTATAATATGTCGACCATGAGCCACCCAGCCCGCCTTATCTTTTTCCTCAACCTTATATCAACGGCGCGCTTGTGGAAGTTGTTAATGCCGGGTTTTTTCGGGAAAATTCGCTATGTAAAAAAATATATAACGAGGGAGTGGTTATGGCTAAGAAACGAATGCGGGGTGCGCTGGCGGCGGTTGCGCTGCTGCAAATATCATCCATGGCACTGGCAAACGATATCAGGGTGACTTATGCCGGTTCGATGGGCAAGGTTATGGACCAGGGGTTAGGCCCGGCCTTTGCCAGAACAACTAACGACAGCTATCAGGGGCAGGGACAGGGTGCATACGGGATGGCGCGTCTGCTGGCAAGCCACAAAATTGAGGCCGATGTATTTGTCTCCATCACCCCGGGACCGATGCAGATCCTCAAAGATGCCGGGCTGATAGATGAGGCAGTCCCCGTCGCCAGTACCAGTATGGTGGTCGCTTACAGCCCTAAGGGTAAACATGCGGCGCAGTTTGAACAGGTCAGCAGGAAGAAAGACGGCTCTTGGCTGACTCTGCTGGCGCAGAAAGATGTCTCATTTGGCCGCACCGACCCCTATGTCGATCCAAAAGGCCAGAATATTGTCTTCAGCCTGATGCTGGCTGAAAAGTATTACAACATGCCGGGTATCGCCGATAAGATTTTAGGCTCGCTGCAGAACCCACAGCAGACTCACCAGGAAGGAGGTCTGCTGGCGCGTCTGGAAAGCGGTCAGGTGGACGCAGCAGCAGGATACGAGAGTGAAGTTCGCTCCGCTCATTTGCCGTATGTCGCGCTGCCGGATGAAATCAACCTCAGCAACCCGGCGATGACTAAACAGTGGTATGACACCGTCAGTTTCACTATTAAAGACAGCAAAGGTCAGGATCAGGTGCTCCACACACAACCAATGGTGTTTTATGCGGCCGTGCTGAAAAACGCGCCAAATGGTTTGGAACAGGGACAAAAGTTCGTATCATTCATGCAAAGCCCCGATGGGCAGAAATTGTTCAAAGCGTTTGGCTACGCCGAACCTAAAGGAGACAGCTTATACGCCCGCTAATAAAACCGGGCTGGGTGGCGGGGTGGTTATCTCTGCCCGCTATCCTGCTGTTAAGCATCCCCTTTATCACGCTGATTGGCGTCACACCCTGGCACCATCTGCAGTTGGCCTGGCGCGATGACAGCGCCATTGCCGTCTCAATGGGACTTGGGGGGGTGGCGCTCGGAATTATCATTCTTATCGGCATGCCGGTGGCATGGTGGCTGTCACAAACTTCTGGTCGAAAACGATTGATCGGCGAACTACTGGTGATGGTCCCTCTGCTGACACCACCGCTGGCAATGGGGATTTTACTGGTTTCGGCTTTCGGGCCTTACGGCGTATTTGGTCGCTGGCTTTTACTGGTGGGAGCTACGCTGGTAAATAATCCGGCGGCGTTTGTACTGGCTCAGATCTACGGTGCCTTGCCTTACTTTATCGTGGTGGCACGTTCGGCATTTGACACTGTTCCCAAAAATATTCTTGAAGCGGGACAAACGCTGGGGGCCTCCCCCTGGAACCGTTTTCGCTTTCTCACTTTACCGCTGGCATTACCTGGGCTGGCTTCTGCCGTGACGCTCGCCTGGGTTCGCGCGGTAGGCGAGTTCGGGATTGTGATGATCTTCGCTTATTTCCCGCAGGGTATGCCTGTAAAGCTGTATACCAATCTGCAAAATGATGGGGTGGACGCGGTATATACCTTACTGTGGATGCTGCTGATAGTGACGCTTCCCCTGCCAATAGTTTGCTTTGCTCTTAGTAAACGCATGGCAAGGAAATGAAAACCCCTTTGAGCGTCCGCTTGTCGCTGTGAGTTCAACCGATGGATGCAACACACTTATTAAACCGCTCTGCGGATGATTCATAGTCTAGCGTTTTTCTCGGTCTTTCATTTAGCTGTCTGGCAACACAGTTAAGTCTTTGCTGGCTGTGAACCCCTTTCCCTTTAAGTGATGACGTTCGGGATCTACGCACCGTTCTTCCGCTTCTGAGGCATTGCTGCAGTTCTTTTTTTAATGCTCCCCGGGTTTGTATAAAAAGCGTTTTATAAATCGTTTCGTGTGACACATGCATTTCCTGATTATCCGGATAACAACGTTTCAGCCAACCGGCGATTTGTTCCGGCGACCAGTCCTGATGCATCTTTTCTGCAATGATTTTACACAACGTGGGGCTTTCAATTAGCTTACAAGGTTTGGGTCTCAGAGCACTTTCCCACGCAGCATTATCTGCTTTGGCTGCCCGGTATTGTTTTGCACCTCCGTGCCTCTTGATCTCGCGGCTAATCGTTGAGGGGGCTTTTGATAATTTGTCAGCGATATCCCTGATGCTTCGTTTTGCTACCAGCCCTCTGGATATCTCCTCTCTTTCATCAAGCGAAAGCGCTAACCGGTGCCGCTTTCGTACAGGGGGACGGTATCCACCAGTCTGATGGATAGTGGGCATAATAGAAGAATGGTATCTGTCGAACATTCTGGCGATATCATGCAGAGAACCACCTTGCTTGTATCTGTCCCGGATAATCGCCTTTTGTTCTGGCGTGTAGTAAATGCGAGTTCTTCGTTTCATGGCAACGTCCCCCTTGATCAAGGATAGCGTTGCATCGACTCGTTGAACTCACAGCTCAAAGCGGACATTGACCGCGGCCCGATTACCGTCGAACAGTCGAACAGTCGAACAGTCGAACAGTCGAAATTAAGCGGCACAGGGTAGTTAAAAGTCTAGCGGGTTCTGTATCATCCGCAGCCGCATAAAACATGACCAGAGTGCTGATCAGATTATGTGCGACATGGATAGACCTCAACGTCTGATCTGCACTGCATCTGATCATTAAAGGGATTCACGTTAACGTGAGATATGGTCACTTCTTCTTGCTCCGCATGACATCTGACGTTTTTCTGAGGTTAATAATGCGGGGCTTTTATCAGCAGGAAGGGAATTGTTTTTTGCTCTATTGTTGTGCTTCCCGGCGCAGCCATTTCTGCAATAATTTACCCTCTGGCGACATTTCCACATTTTGCCGCACACATAGATAGTAATCGCGGCCATCATCAATAGGCAGATCAAAAATTTTCACCAGTTCGCCGCTGCGCAGATAAGGCGCAATCAGCGGCTCACGCATCAGTGCACATCCCAGACCAGACTGGACAGCAGCAAGGGTCAGCAGGCCATCTTCAAACAGTGGGCCATCAAGTCGTACGCGGCGCACATTCTGCAGGGCAAACCACTGCGGCCAGGAACTGCGCTCCTCGTCATGCAGGATTGGCATCTGCGCCAGTTGCTGCGGGGTATCAATATGGCCATGCAGCCTCAGAAACTCGCGACTGCACACCGGCACCATTTGACCTGAAAGAAGCTTTTCACTTTGATACCCCTTCCACTGACCGTTGCCAAAGCGGATCGATATATCTGACGCATCGCTGAGGTAATTACGGTGGTTAGCGTACACCACGTTAATTTCAGTTTGTGAATTGGCGCGCATAAAATGCGGCAGGCGCGGAATAAACCAACCCATGCCAAACAGCGGAATCAAGCTGATGGTCACCTGACGGGTGCGTCCCTGTGTAAACAGATGCTCTGTCGCCTGGCGCAGCACGGTAAAGGCGGAACGGATCGAGCGGTAATATTCACGCCCTTCCTGATTCAGGATCAGTTGACGTCCCTGCCGATGGGTCAGGGGTTGCTGCAGATAGTTTTCCAGCACTTTTAGCTGATGACTGACAGCGGAAGACGAAATATGCAGTTCACGCGCGGCGTTGCTGATACTACCCAGCCGGGCAATCGCTTCAAAAATGCGCACTGCCCGCAGGGGCGGATCGTGCGGTAATGTGCTTTCCTCCGCTGCGACGGCCGTGACTAATTGTTCTGTTTTTTTCATATATTGGCTTTCCAGTCAACTAAGCAAAACCGTAGGTGTTTTATTAATACATACAAAACAGTAAGTTAATTAACCATATAAATATCATAAGAAAGAATATATCTGTATTTCACAGTTAAATTCAATTATCGGATGCTGTGCGTGCAATAACGATTTTCGGAAAACATCTGTGGATACACTCATTCAGCAAGTCATTAACGGCCTGATGCTTGGCAGCATTTATGGCCTGATAGCGCTCGGCTACACCATGGTGTACGGCATCCTGCGCATTATTAACTTCGCTCACGGCGATATTCTTATGGTTGGCGCGCTCACGACCCTTTCCGGGATGCATATGCTCGCCCACCATTTTCCGGCACTTAACCCGCTGGCACAGCTGGGGCTGGCGCTGCTGCTGGCCATGGCAGTATGTGCCCTGCTGGCGATGGCGATCGAACGCTTTGCCTATCGTCGCCTGCGTCATGCGCCGCGCCTCGCACCGCTAATCAGCGGAATTGGCGTTTCAGTGCTGCTGCAGACCGTGGCGATGGTGATCTGGAGCCGTAATCCACTGATGTTTCCGCAGGTACTGCCGATGGAGCCGATCGCCATCACCGCAGGCAGTATTGAACATCCTCCGGCGATTATTACCATCACTGGCATCGTGACGCTGATGGTCGCCTTTGTGGCGATGGCGGGCTTGTGGCTGCTGGTAGAGTTTAGTCGCCTGGGGCGCGGTATGCGCGCCGTGGCGGAGAATCCGCAGGTCGCCAGTCTGATGGGTGTTAACCCGAATCGCATTATTACCCTTACCTTCGCCATTGGCGGCGTGTTTGCCGCGCTGGCGGGGGTGATGATGGCCAGTAACTACGGCAGCGCCAGCTTCTCGATGGGCTTTTTACCCGGCATTAAAGCCTTTACCGCGGCGGTGTTGGGTGGCATTGGCAGCCTGCGCGGCGCCATGCTCGGAGGCATTTTGCTGGGGCTGATTGAATCGCTGGGTGCGGGTTATCTCGGAGAACTCACCGGCGGTGTATTTGGCAGTAATTACCAGGATGTTTTCGCCTTTATGGTGCTGATTCTGGTGCTGGTATTCCGTCCGGCGGGGTTGCTGGGCGAACGCGTGGCGCAACGGGCCTGAGGACACAGCATGACGATGACAAACTTACTGACCCTGGCACCGGCACGCCGCCTGAACAGCGGCATTATCCTGCTGATCGCCGGGTTGATCCTCGCGCCGTGGCTGGCCTCGGCGGCGGGCGGCAATTACTGGGTGCGCGTCATCGACTTCACCCTGCTGTATATCATGCTGGCGCTGGGGCTCAATATTGTGGTGGGCTTTACCGGCCTGCTGGATATGGGGTTTATCGCCTTTTACGCCGTCGGTGCGTATCTCGCTGCACTGCTGGCGTCGCCGCATCTGCTGGAGGCGTTTCCGGCGCTGAACAGTCTGTTGCCGGCGGGCCTGCATACCTCGTATTTATTGCTGATCCCGCTCGCCGCCCTGGTGGCGGGCGTCTGCGGCATCCTGCTGGGTGCGCCAACTCTGCGCCTGCGTGGGGATTATCTGGCAATCGTCACCCTCGGTTTTGGCGAAATTATTCGCATCCTGATGCGTAACCTCGATCGTCCTGTGAATATCACCAACGGCGCGAAAGGGATTTCCGGCGTCGATACCCTGTCGCTGTTTGGCGTGAAATTTAGCGGTATGTTCCACATTTTCGGCATCAAAGTGCCAGCGCTCTACCTGTGGTACTACCTGTTCGCACTATTGATTGTCGCCATCATTTTTATCTGTGTGCGCCTGCAAAATTCACGCATCGGCCGCGCCTGGCATGCCATCCGTGATGACGAAGACGTGGCGCGCGCGATGGGCATCAACGTGCGCAACTACAAACTGCTGGCCTTTGCCATGGGTGCCTCGTTTGGCGGCGTCGCGGGCGTGCTGTTCGCTTCCTTCCAGGGCTTTGTCTCGCCGGAATCCTTTACCCTGCAGGAGTCGATTGTGGTGCTGGCGATGGTGGTGCTGGGCGGTACCGGCCATGTGCCGGGCGTGATTCTCGGCGCGGTGCTGCTGTCGGCGCTGCCGGAGTTGCTGCGCAGCCAGGCCGCACCGCTGCAGCAGGCGCTGTTTGGCAGCGTGCTGATCGATCCTGAAATATTGCGTCAGCTGTTCTATGGCCTCGCGCTGGTGCTGGTGATGCTGTTCCGTCCCGGCGGCCTGTGGCCGGTGAAGCATCAGGGGGTGAAAGTATGAGCCTGCTCAGCATACGTAACCTGCACAAACGGTTTGGCGGCGTCACCGCTGTGGATGATGTCTCGCTGACGGTGAACCCGCATGAGATCTACGGCCTGATTGGTCCTAACGGCGCGGGCAAAACCACATGCTTCAACCTGATTACCGGACTGTATCAGGCGGATCGCGGTGAATTCGTGCTGGACGGCAAACCTTACTCGCCACGCGCCATCGAAAAAGTCACTCAGGCAGGTATCGCCCGCACCTTCCAGAACCTGCGCTTGTTTGGCGAGATGAGCGTACTGGAAAACGTGATGATTGGCCGCCATGTGCGCACGCGTAACGGTTTATGGGCCGCACTGACGCGCCACAAACGCGCGCGCGCCGAAGAGGCGCAAACGCGTGAACTGGCGTGGCACTGGCTAGAGTACACCGGTATTGCACGCTTCGCCAATTACCGCGCCAGCGACCTGGCTTACGGCCATCAACGCCGTCTAGAGATAGCCCGCGCGCTGGCGACCGACCCGAAGCTGCTGGCGCTGGATGAACCCGCCGCTGGAATGAACGCGGCGGAAAAAGTGGCGCTCGGCGATCTGCTGCGTCACATTCGTGATGACGGCAGAACTCTGCTGATTATTGAGCATGACGTGAAACTGATGATGAACCTGTGTGACCGTCTGTCGGTGCTGAATTACGGGAAAGTGATCGCGTCCGGCAACCCGGAAATGGTGCGCCAGCACCCTGAAGTGATCCGCGCCTGGCTTGGAGGACAATCCCGTGGCTGATCTCCTGCAGATACAAAATCTCAGCGTTCACT
Source organism: Kosakonia sp. S42 (assembly GCF_016624785.1). Lineage (NCBI taxonomy): Bacteria > Pseudomonadati > Pseudomonadota > Gammaproteobacteria > Enterobacterales > Enterobacteriaceae > Kosakonia > Kosakonia sp. S42. Next base: position 26,335 of record NZ_JACVTW010000037.1, read on the forward strand.
ATGGCGGCATCCAGGCAGTGCACGGGATTGATTTCGCATTGCAGGAAGGCGAACGCGGCACGCTGGTTGGCGCCAATGGCGCAGGCAAAAGCTCCACGGTGCGCGCCATCAGCGGGCTGCAGGCTTTTAGCGGCGACATCCTGTGGCGCGGCCGCACCCTGCGCGGCCGTCGCCCGGACGATCTGCTGCGCGATGGCATCGTGCTGGTACCTGAAGGACGTGGCGTGTTTGCCCGTATGACGGTGCTGGAGAACTTACAGATGGGCGCCTGGGCGCGTCGCGATAGTACGGCAGTGAAGCAGGAAACCGCCGGGCTGCTGGCACGCTTTCCGCGGCTGGCCGAACGCCAGCACCAGTTAGCCGGATTACTCTCCGGCGGTGAACAGCAACTGCTGGCGCTGAGCCGCGCGCTGCTGAGCCAGCCCAGACTGCTGATTCTCGACGAGCCGTCGATGGGACTGGCGCCAATTATGGTGGAAACCATTTTTCAGGTGATCGACTCATTGCGCGATGCGGGCGTCACCCTGCTGCTGATTGAACAGAACGCCCGGCTGGCGCTGGAAGTTACCGACAGCGCCTGGGTAATGGACAGCGGCGCTATCGTCCATCGTGGCCGCTCCGCCGAACTGCTGGCGGATAACAGTATTCAACAGATTTATCTGGGCGAATTGCCCAATTCACCACCAACACAACACCAGGGGAAATAATAATGAAAACCATGCCATTAAAGGCACTGAGCGCCGCACTGCTGCTGGCCGGACTGACCGCCACCTCTTGCGCCCAGGCGCAGGAGACGATACAGATTGGTCTGGCTGGCCCGCTGACCGGCCCTTCCGCGCGTATCGGCAAGGATCTGGAAAACGGCGCTCAGCTGGCGATTGACGATGTGAACAAACAGCATCCGAAAATTGGCGGCAAAGAAGTCGTGTTTAAACTGCAGTCAGAAGATGACCAGTCTGACCCGCGCACTGCGGTTGCCGTCGCACAGCGCCTGGTGGACAGCGGCGTGGCCGGGGTGGTCGGTCACTGGAACACCGGTACCAGTATTCCGGCGGCGCGCATTTACCACGATGCCGGTATCGCCCAGGTCGCCCCCGTGGCAACCGGCCACGGTTATACCCGCCAGGGCTTTGATACCAGCTTTCGTGTCATGGGTCACGACGATGACGGCGGCAACTACGCAGGCCAGTACGCAGTGAAAACGCTGCAGGCGAAACGCATCGCGGTGATCGACGACCGCACCGCCTTTGGCCAGGGGCTGGCGGATGAGTTCGTGAAGTCACTGAAAGCACAGGGCGTAGAGATTGTCGATCGCCAGTACGTGGATGATAAAACCGTCGACTTTAGCGCCGTGCTGACCGCGATCCGCAGCAAAAACGCCGATCTGATTTTCTTTGGCGGCGTGGACAGCCAGGCCGCTCCGCTGGCACGCCGCATCAAACAGCTGGGGATCAAGGCGACGCTAATGGGCGCGGGCGGCTTTGTCAGCCAGACCTTCCTGACGCTGGCGCAAAAAGAAGGTGAAGGCGTGGTAGCACTCGAACCAGGCCTGGCGATTGATCAGATGCCAGGCGGTAAAGCGTTTGAGCAGAGCTACCAGGCGCGTTACCACACCCACATCGAACTGCATGCGCCGTTCGCCTATGACGCCACCCGTGTACTGATTGCCGCGATTGAGAAAGCGGACTCCACTGACGCAAGCGTCTATCTGCCGGTACTGCGCAGCATCAACTACTCCGGCGTCACCGGTGATATCGCCTTTGATAACGAAGGTAACCTGAAAAATCCGTCATTTACCGTCTACAAAGTGGTCGATGGCAAATGGCAGCCGCAAACCACCGTCGGTGGCAACGCGAAGTAACTTCAGAGGCAATGCAATGAGCTGTGGTAAACAACAAGAGCTTGGGATTCTGGCGCGACGTAAAATCGAAGCGGAAATCATCAAGCCTATTTACGACATTCTGGTGCGCGAGCTGGGTAAAGCCCGTGCTCAGGAAATGATTGGCGAAGCGATTGAGCAAGCGGCGGTGCGGGCCGGGCAGGAATTCGCGGCAAAAGAGCCGCAGAAAGCGAATCTGCGCAGTTTTGTCGAACTGCAGTATTTGTGGGAAAAAGACAACGCGCTGGATGTGCGGGTGATCGACAGCGATGACCAGCAGTACAACTATGATGTGACGCGATGCCGCTATGCCGAGATGTACCACGAAATGGGGCTGGGCGAAATTGGTCACCTGCTCTCCTGCGCACGCGACGATAAGTTTATCGTCGGTTATGCGCCAGACGTCGAGCTGACGCGCACCACTACCATTATGTCCGGCGAACGGTGCTGTGACTTCCGCTACCGGGTAAAAGCGGGGAGCGGGAAATGAGCGCACCGTTGCAGGTGAATGCCGCCCGGCTGTGGCAGACGCTGGAAACCTTTGCCGCTTTCGGCGGCACGCCCGGCGGCGGTGTCACCCGGCTGGCGCTGAGCGCGGAGGATAAGCAGGGACGCGACGCGCTGCGCGGCTGGGCGCTCGACGCGGGTTTCAGCTGTGAAAGTGATGAACTGGGCAACATGTTTATCCGCCGTGCGGGCAGAAACCCGGCGCTGCCGCCAGTGCTGACTGGCTCTCATGCAGATTCCCAGCCGCTGGGCGGCAACTATGACGGTATTTATGGCGTGCTGGCCGGGCTGGAAGTGCTGCGCACGCTTAACGACCATGGCACTGAGACCGAGCGCGATCTGTTGCTGGTCAACTGGACCAATGAAGAAGGCGCACGCTTTGCCCCGGCGATGCTGGCGTCCGGCGTCTGGGCGGGGGTCTTCAGTAAGGCGTATGCACTGGCGCGCACTGATGCCGACGGTGTCAGCGTACAACAGGCGCTGACGGCAATTGGCTGGCAGGGCGAACGTCCGGGCACAGCAGCAACCGCTGCACGCCTGTTATGAACTGCATATTGAGCAGGGGCCGATTCTCGAAGAGGAGAATATCGATATTGGCGTGGTGCATGCGGCGATGGGACAGCGCTGGTTTGAAGTGACTATTCGCGGTTTCGCGGCACACGCAGGCACCACGCCGATGAGCAGCCGCCGCGATGCGCTGTGCGGTTTTGCCGAACTGGCGCTGGCGGTGGAACGCATCGGCCAGGATTTCACACCGGACGGCCGCGCCACCATTGGACTGGCGCAGCTGACGCCCAACTCACGCAATGTGGTGCCGGGCGAGGTGTTCTGCAGCGTCGAGTTTCGCCATCCTGAAGCCGCACAGCTGGCGCAGATGGGGGCCAGGCTGCAACAGGCGGTGGCGCAGCTGGCGGCGCGAAAACTGGATGTCGCGCTTGAGCGGATTTTTGATTATGCGCCGGTGCACTTCGATGAGGGCTGCCTGAAGCGTATCCGCAACGCCACGGCGCGACTGGGCTATAGCCAGCGTCCAATGATCTCCGGCGCGGGGCATGATGCCTGTTATCTCAACCGGATTGCACCAACTGCGATGATTTTCATTCCCTGTGAGAAAGGCATCAGCCATAACGAAGCGGAAAATATTTTGCCGCAGTGGGCAGTAAACGGCGCCGATGTATTGCTGAATACGTTACTACTTGCGGCGCAAGAAGGAACAAATCAGGCATAGCCTGATTTCGGATATAGCAGGTGCCTTTAGGGGCAGTCTGGATATCGAGCATTTTGCACTACAGGGACTTCCGAAGTTTGAGGTCGGTTATGTAAAAAGCTACGTTAAGGTGTGTCTTTAATCCTATCCGGCCTCAAAACGTCAAAAACGATATTTTGAATCTGTTTTTATTACCTCAAAAACACCCCTGCTAAGTCTCGATATTTCAGAATGGCACAGAGTGGGCAAGCCAAATGAGTTCAAGGTCTGCTGTGAGCGAAAACCGGACCATTCACATCCGGTAGATAGAGGAAAGTTTAATATCTTGACCTGAAGTGTACTTAAGGTTTTAGAGTAAAGCTTTTGGTTCTGAATAGGTAAATCAGAGATATGAAAGAGATAGATGTTGGTTTTACGCATGTCGCTTTTGTCGTAAGAGAATTAGATAAAAGTATTGCGTTTTATGAGCGCTATGCCGGTATGTCTGTTGTCCACCGGCGCGAACCTGATGTTCCGGATGCCCGTAAAGTGGCATGGCTAAGCGATCACACCCGCCCTTTTGCGCTGGTTTTAGTTCAGGCAGACAAAGTGACTGATACCCCGTTGGGTCATTTTGGTCATCTGGGCGTTGCCTGTGCCGACCGCGAAGAAATTGACAGGAAAACATGTATGGCCCGAGCTGAGGGCGTGTTACGCAAAGAGCCTGAAGATGCCGGAGAACCTGTGGGTTACTACGTTTTCTTCGCAGACCCTGATGGTAATACTCTGGAGCTTTCTTATGGACAGCAGGTTGGTCTTGAAGCAATCCGACGTCGTGCTTTCACATAACACATCGGCCCTGGAATAATTTTTCCTTCACCCCAGCGAATGGTGTGTTGCTTCTTACCTGAACGCACATCAGAAATTAGACAGGAGACAATCTTGAAGCTCTGCACTGATTGCTCTCCTTTTGACCAGCTATGACCCTGATGTACCATATCTGAGTCGCAAATTTACACAGCGCCTGCAGCTGGCGTTCCCTGATGAAAAACCAGAGTCCAGTCACCATTATCCGAATACAGCCAGCAGGAAGAACGCAATGCAGGACGACTGCCGTCAGCATAAAACGTCCGGTAGTGATGATCTGCGCCCCAGATCTTGGACAACCCTATGCAGCTTGCCTTAGCCTAT
>NZ_JACVTW010000038.1:0-30138 GCF_016624785.1 Kosakonia sp. S42
GCAAGCTGTTGTTTGCTTAGCGCCGTGTCGATGGAGGCGCATTATAGGGAGTTCTCCGCACCCCGCAATAGAAAAATGACATAAAAATGACTGACTGCTGCATTCCACAGCAAAAGCCGCCCTTATACGCATTTACACACAGAGTTATCCACAAACCGCCAAAAGTGGAAAAATTCCCGAGCGTTGCGCAAACGTTTTCGTTACAATGCCCGCGCAAAATTAATCCGCCCTGCCTGGGGTGTTAGCTGAATCTTCCCATAATAAAGAAGCGAAAATTCAGCTAACGCTCTCTGTTAAAGTCAAATCCAGGGGATTTACCATGCAACAACCTCGTCCAGTCCGCCGCGCCCTGCTCAGTGTTTCTGATAAGGCCGGTATCGTCGAATTCGCCCAGGCGCTCTCACAGCGTGGCGTCGAACTGCTCTCTACCGGCGGAACCGCTCGTCTGCTGGCAGATAAAGGCCTGCCGGTGACCGAAGTCTCCGACTACACCGGTTTCCCGGAAATGATGGATGGACGCGTAAAAACCCTGCACCCGAAAGTGCACGGCGGCATTCTCGGCCGTCGCGGCCAGGATGATGACATCATGGCGCAGCACGCCATCGCCCCAATCGATATGGTGGTGGTCAACCTCTACCCCTTCGCCCAGACCGTTGCCCGTGAAGGGTGCTCGCTGGAAGACGCCGTTGAGAATATCGATATCGGCGGCCCGACCATGGTGCGCTCCGCCGCGAAGAACCATAAAGATGTCGCCATCGTGGTTAAGAGCAGCGACTACACCACCATCATTAATGAAATGGATGCCAACGACGGCTCGCTGACGCTGGAAACCCGTTTCGACCTCGCGATCAAAGCCTTTGAGCACACCGCCGCTTACGACAGCATGATCGCCAACTACTTCGGCAGCCTGGTGCCCGCCTATCATGGTGAGAGCAAAGAGCCAGCTGGCCGCTTCCCGCGCACGCTGAACCTCAACTTCATTAAGAAGCAGGATATGCGCTACGGTGAAAACAGCCACCAGCATGCTGCCTTCTATATAGAAGAAGAGATCAAAGAGGCTTCCGTTGCCACCGCGCAGCAACTGCAGGGCAAAGCGCTCTCCTATAACAACATCGCCGATACCGACGCGGCGCTGGAGTGCGTGAAAGAGTTTGATGAGCCCGCCTGCGTGATTGTGAAACACGCCAACCCGTGCGGTGTTGCCGTCGGCGGTTCAATTCTTGATGCGTACGATCGCGCTTATAAAACCGACCCAACCTCAGCGTTCGGCGGCATTATCGCTTTCAACCGCGAGCTGGATGCTGAAACGGCGCAGGCCATTATCTCCCGCCAGTTTGTGGAAGTGATTATCGCCCCTTCTGCCACTCAGGAAGCGCTGAGCATTACCGCCGCCAAACAGAACGTCCGCGTACTGGTCTGCGGCCAGTGGGCAACGCGCGTATCGGGCCTCGATTTCAAACGCGTTAATGGCGGCCTGCTGGTTCAGGATCGCGACCTGGGCATGGTAACCACCAACGAGCTGCGTGTGGTCAGCAAGCGCCAGCCGACCGAGCAGGAGCTGCGCGATGCGCTGTTCTGCTGGAAGGTAGCGAAGTTCGTTAAATCCAACGCCATTGTCTATGCCAAAGAGAACATGACCATCGGTATCGGCGCAGGCCAGATGAGCCGTGTCTACTCTGCCAAGATCGCCGGTATCAAAGCCGCTGACGAAGGGCTGGAAGTGAAAGGTTCCGCAATGGCTTCTGACGCCTTCTTCCCGTTCCGGGATGGTATTGATGCCGCCGCCGCTGTCGGCGTGAGCTGCGTTATCCAGCCGGGCGGATCTATCCGCGATGACGAAGTGATTGCCGCCGCTGACGAGCACGGCATCGCGATGATCTTCACCGACATGCGTCACTTCCGCCATTAATCTACGGAGCAGAGAATGAAAGTATTAGTGATTGGTAACGGCGGGCGCGAACACGCGCTGGCCTGGAAAGCTGCCCAGTCTAAACGGGTTGAAACTGTCTTTGTCGCACCGGGTAACGCAGGCACAGCGCTGGAGCCGACGCTGCAAAACGTGGCGATTAGCGCAACGGATATTCCGGCGCTGGTTAATTTCGCCCAGAGCGAGAAGATCGATCTGACCATCGTCGGCCCGGAAGCGCCGCTGGTGATTGGCGTGGTTGATGCCTTTCGCGCGCAGGGGCTGAAAATTTTTGGCCCGACCCAAGGCGCGGCACAGCTGGAGGGCTCCAAAGCCTTCACCAAAGATTTCCTCGCCCGCCACAATATTCCGACGGCGGAGTACCAGAACTTTACCGAGGTAGAGCCAGCGCTGGCTTACCTGCGCGAGAAAGGCGCGCCGATTGTCATCAAAGCTGACGGTCTGGCAGCCGGTAAAGGGGTGATTGTCGCCATGACGCTGGAAGAGGCGGAAGCGGCAGTCAACGATATGCTCGCCGGTAACGCCTTTGGCGATGCGGGCCACCGCATTGTGATTGAGGAGTTTCTCGACGGCGAAGAGGCGAGCTTTATTGTGATGGTCGACGGCGAGCATGTGCTGCCGATGGCAACCAGCCAGGATCACAAACGCGTCGGCGACGGCGATACCGGCCCGAATACCGGCGGTATGGGCGCGTACTCCCCGGCGCCGGTGGTGACCGATGAAGTCCACCAGCGGGCAATGGACCAGGTCATCTGGCCAACCGTACGCGGCATGGCGGCAGAAGGGAATACCTACACCGGTTTCCTCTATGCCGGGCTGATGATCGATAAGCAGGGCAACCCGAAGGTGATCGAGTTCAACTGCCGCTTTGGCGACCCGGAGACGCAGCCGATTATGCTGCGCCTGCAATCAGACCTGGTAGAGCTCTGCCTGGCAGCCTGTGACGGCAAGCTGGATGAGAAAGTCTCGAAATGGGATGCGCGCGCGTCGCTTGGTGTGGTGATGGCAGCCGGAGGCTATCCGGGTAACTATCGCACTGGAGATCAGATCCACGGCCTGCCGTTGGAAGAGGTTTCGGACGGGAAAGTATTCCACGCCGGTACCACGCTTGCTGACGACGATCGGGTGCTGACCAACGGCGGACGTGTGCTGTGCGTGACTGCGCTTGGCGACACCGTTGCCGAAGCGCAGCAGCGCGCTTATGCGCTGATGACCGATATCCACTGGGATGGCAGCTTTAGCCGCAGCGATATTGGTTACCGCGCGATTGCCCGCGAACAGGGCAACAAGTAGCACGCGCTTCACGGCCGGGTGGGATTTTGCTTACCCGGCCTTCAGAAGAGGTGTAATTGCCGGATGGCGCTCCGCTTATCCGGCCTACAAACCGTGCCGTGGTCATTACCGGGTGGCGCTCCGCTTATCCGGCCTACAAACCGTGCCGTGGGTATTGCCGGGTGGTGATTCGCTTATCCGGCCTACAAACCGTGCCGTGGGTATTGCCGGGTAGTGATTCGCTTACCCGGCCTACGGAACACACCTCACTGTCGTGAAAGCGCTTTTCGTAGGCCCGATAAGGCATCGCCGCCATCGGGCAACACACCGATGGCACCAACGCTAAAAATTCTTCTCTGTCGGCTGCCAGTGACAGAAATCCTCATTCGCCACCAGCAACAGCTGTGCCCCTTCCGGCGCTTCCAGCCACGCCACGCTCACCGCCAGCGATGAACGGCTTTGGCGCTGCGCAATATGGTTTAACGCCCACGTATCAAGCTCTGGCTTCACGGTCTGCCCTTCGCAGGTCTGCACCGTGTTATTTGCCTGCCACCGCCCCTGACGCAACACAACCCGTCCCTGACGCAGCGCATCGCTGGTCTGGCGGATCTGTTCAGCGCGGTAGCGATAAAGCGCAATCTGGTCGCTGGAGAGCTGCTGCTTCTGGCCGTTCACTTCGCGCTGCATAAAGCTCAACTCGCCGCGATCGTCAAAACGCACGCGAATATGCTCAGGCGGGTTGGCGTAGATATTGAGTTCGATAAGGGTTAGCGCATCGCCTTGCCAGCGATACTCAGCTAAAGAGGTGTTTCCGCGGTGCCACGGGCTAAATGCGGAGAGCAGGTGGGTCTCACCGCCTGAATCTTTACGCCAGATGCGTATTGCGCCCTGATCGCCGGCGAAACCGCTGGCGGTAAAGGGCGGCAATGACGAATCGTGGCTACAGGCGGCAAGCAGCAGTGCGCCGACCAGCAAAAGCGGGCGACGCCAGTATGACAAAAGGGGCGTTACCGCCCCTTCGACAAAACTGTTCACTGCCATGCTGTCTTACTTAACAGCGTCTTTCAGTGCTTTGCCAGAAACAAATGCCGGCACGTTAGCTGCGGCGATTTTGATTTCTTTACCGGTCTGCGGGTTGCGGCCAGTACGCTCAGCGCGGTGGTTCACTTTGAAAGTGCCGAAACCAACCAGTTGTACCGCATCGCCTTCTTTCAGAGACTCAGTAATGGCAGCCAGGGTGGATTCCAGTGCAGCTTTCGCTTGCGCTTTAGACAGATCAGCCTTGTCTGCAATTACATCAATCAGTTGAGTCTTGTTCATAAGTTATCCTTTCAATGTGTTTATCGCTTGCTAAGCATCGAGTGCGACGGAAATGCCTCAAAAGCACTCTCCTGCATACACGCACCGATAGCCACTTTTTTTCGCCCCCCAAATGTAGACCAGACGGGGGTCAGAAGGGAAGCCTTCAGGCGCGACAAAACAGGCCTTAAATCACGTTTTATTGTCTCATTGCTGCAAATTTATACCGATATTACTCTCGCCAGCCTCGCGCAGGTCTGCGCGCAAGCCTTTGATCAGGTCAATGTCGCGCTCTTCGCAGGCGGCCAAAAGGCGGAAAATCTCCCACTGAATGTCCCATTCCTGCTCTACAGCGGGGTTGAGACCCAGCTCTTCATCGGTCATTTCGCGGCCCTGCTGCGTCATTTCCAGCATCGCGACGGTGGTGATCGAGGTCTTGCTGACCTCAATAGCGTGTTCCAGCGTTTCACCGCTCAGACGCGAATGAATCAACTCGCTCAGCGCTACACAGGCGTCAATCGCCGGGTAGACACCGTAGAGATCGTAATCCTCTGCGGCGGGGATCCCCTCTTCCAGCTTCTCAAGCTGGCTGTCGAAATTGACCTTCGCATCTTTGACGGTCTCTGTTTCCCACACCAGGTCAAGGATACGGCGATAGAGCTGCGCATCGCCAAAGCCGGTCTGGCGGCAGAACAGCGCATAGTTGGGGTACATGCGCTCGCACAGACAGGCCATGAAAACAACGTGCTGCCAGCTTTCCTGCTTTTCCAGTCGCAGATGAATCGGGTTTTGTAACATGATCGCTTCTCAAAAACGGTAATGCGCCGCAGTTTACCCGATATCGCGCTGAATTGCCTGCCATCGCGCAAAGGCGGGGCGACCCGATGCCACGGCGTCTGCCCAGCGCGTTGGCTCCGGCAAGCGGTAGCCCTTCATGCAGCGCTGCACCCACGCCAGCGCAGTATCCTGGCTGACGCGATGGCCGGTAGCGACAAAGAGCGGATTACAGCGCGCTTTACTGCGCCATACCCATGCCAGCTGTTCGCCTTTATCCATCAGCGGCGACAGCGCACCGGGCTCATCGGCCAGGGGTTCGAACTTCCCGCACAGCCGTTTTTTCGCCACGCCGATGGTCGGCACATCCACCAGCAGGCCAAAATGGCTGGCAACGCCAAGACGGCGCGGATGGGAGATCCCATGCCCGTCGACAAAGAGTAAATCGGGTTTTTGCGACAGCATCTCCCACGCCGCCAGCAGCGCGGGATACTCACGAAATGAGAGGAAGCCGGGAATATAGGGCATGGTGGTGGCGATACGCGCCACCTGATACTCAACCAGCTCAAGCGAAGGCCAGGTGAGCAGCACCATTGCCGCCCGCGTCACTTCGCCACCCTGCTCGAAACCGACATCCGCCCCGCCGATCAATGTCGGCGGATCTTTATCAAGACGATCCTCGCGGATCACGGAAGAGGCCAGTTCAAGTTGTTGTGCGCGTAGCGACGCGAGATCCATATTCACTCCTTATTGATGCCAGGGGGCCGACAGACGGTGAACCGCCTCGACAAATACTCCTGCATGTTCCGGCGGGACATCCTGGTGGATGCCGTGACCGAGGTTAAATACATGGCCTTCGCCTTTGCCAAAGCCAGAGAGAATTGTAGACACTTCTTCCTCAATGCGTGCAGGCGGCGCATAAAGCATGGAGGGATCCATGTTGCCCTGCAGCGCCACTTTGTCGCCAACGCGACGCCGCGCATCGCCAATATCGGTGGTCCAGTCGAGGCCGAGCGCGTCGCAGCCGGTCGCCGCCATCGCTTCCAGCCACTGGCCGCCGCCTTTGGTAAACAGGGTCACCGGCACGCGACGCCCCTCGTTTTCACGCAGCAGGCCATCGACGATTTTATGCATGTAGTAGAGAGAGAACTGCTGATAGTCGCGCCCGGTCAGCACGCCGCCCCAGGTGTCGAAAATCATCACCGACTGTGCGCCGGCGCGGATCTGCGCGTTGAGATAGGAGGTGACGCTCTGCGCCAGCTTATCCAGCAGTGCATGCAGCACCAGCGGCTCGGCGTACATCATCTTTTTGATTTTAGTGAACGCTTTGCTGCTGCCGCCTTCAATCATGTAGGTCGCCAGCGTCCACGGGCTGCCGGAGAAGCCAATCAGCGGCACTTCGCCTTTCAGTTCACGGCGGATAGTGCGCACGGCGTTCATCACGTAACCCAGCTCATCCTCCGGGTCCGGCACCGGCAGCTTGTCCACATCCGCTTTACAGGTGATGGGATGGCTAAAACGCGGCCCTTCACCGGCTTCGAAATAGAGCCCCAGCCCCATCGCATCCGGCACCGTCAGGATATCGGAGAAGAGGATCGCCGCATCCAGCTTGTAGCGGCGCAGCGGCTGCATCGTCACTTCACAGGCCAGCTCCGCATTGCGGCACAACGACATAAAGTCGCCGGCTTGCGCACGGGTCGCCTTATATTCCGGCAAATAGCGGCCTGCCTGGCGCATCATCCATACCGGCGTCATATCTACTGGCTGGCGCTGAAGCGCGCGCAGGTAACGATCGTTTTTCAGTTCGGTCATTGTCAGTTCCTCAAGCGTCAGGCCGCCAGTATATACACCTTATTCGCTCTCTGCCCGACACATCGCCACGGTATCCTCGATCAGGCGGCGCGCGACGGTACCCGGCGGCGGAAGCAGCGGCAGGTCGTCATAGCGATACCAGCCGGCATCGATCAGCTCTTTGGTATCAATGACGATATCGCCGCTCTCGTACTCGGCCATAAACGCCGTCATTAATGATTGCGGGAAGGGCCACGGCTGGGAGGTGACATAACGCAGGTTCTTGATTTTAATCCCGCTCTCCTCCATCACCTCGCGCGCTACCGCCTGCTCCAGCGTCTCGCCGACTTCAACAAATCCGGCCAGCACGGTATACACGCCATTACGATGACGCGTATGCTGGGCAAGTAGCAGGCTGTCATCGCGGCGAATAGCGACAATAATGCAGGGGGCAATTTGTGGATAGTAGCGTTCCCGGCAGTGGTCGCAGAGCAACGCCCATTCGGTTTTGCTGGGGTGCATGGTGTGCCCACAGTAGCCGCAAAACTTATGCGATCGGTAAAACTCGGCCAGCTGCACGCCGCGCCCGGCTAACTGGAACAGCGCGGTATCCTGATCGATCAGTAAACGTACCGATCCCATCTCGCTGGAGCGCTGTTGGCGAACAAGCCAGACGCTCTCTCCCTGCCATTCGCCGATAATTTGCGCGGGTTGACCCACAAGATCGAAATTTCCTGCCTCTCCATGTGGTAATTCTCCAGCGGGCAACCATAATTTTTGTTCATGGCTGACTATCCACCAGCCACGGTGATGAGCTTCAAGAGTTTGTACCATTGCGCGACCTTAGCTTCACTGGCATGTTATTAACATTATTATTACATCATTTTTAATCTTACATTTTGCGGAGTCATTTATGCTGAACCAGTTAGAAAGCCTGACAGAACGACTGGGGGGAAGTAACAAGCTTATCGATTTCTGGCTCAACGAACGTAAGCAGCTTCTCATCTCCTATTACAACCTGGTGGGGATCAAGCCGGGCAAAGGGTCGTACATGCAGCTTAACGAAAAAGCGCTGGATGATTTTTGCCATAACCTGGTTGAATACCTTTCCGCCGGTCATTTCACTATTTATGAACGCATCATCAATGAAATGGAAGGCGCCAGCCCACTTTTAGCGGCGACTCAGCTCTATCCGCAGCTTGAAGCCAATACCGTTGAAATCATGAAACATTATGATTCCAGCCTCGAACAGTCTATCGATGATGACAACTGCATGGAGTTCCAGCAGTCCCTCTCAGACATCGGTGAAGCGCTGGCGGCGCGTTTTACGCTGGAAGATCAGCTGATCACGCTGGCGTTCGATAACCACCTCAGCGAAAGCGCCAATGATGAAACCGGGATGGCGCGCCCGGCTTGAGTTCTTAACCAATAACGCGTAGTTTAAAAAACAGTCCCCCGCTTCGGGCGGGGGTTTTTCTTGTCGGAGTGCCACTCTTTTACACCCACGCTTTCTGAAAGCTGAGGTGTAAAAAGGCTGAGACCGTTAATTCGGGATCCGCGGAACCTGATCAGGCTAATACCTGCGAAGGGAACAAGAGTAATCCATCCACCACACCACCCTCACGGGCGGTTTGCTGCCATTACTCCATCCGTCGTCTGACAAGCCATCTCCTTTAACACTGGAATGAGCTATGTCTACTACTCAATATTCACGCCGTGAACAACGCGCCCAGGCGCAACACTTTATCGATACGCTGGAAGGCACCGCTTTCCCCAACTCCCGTCGCATCTACCTCACCGGCTCACAGCCCGATATTCGTGTGCCAATGCGCGAAATCCAGCTCAGCCCGACGCTGGTCGGCGGTGCCAAAACCGCCCCGCAGTATGAAGAGAACGAAGCGGTGCCGGTGTATGACACCTTCGGCCCGTATGGCGATCCGGCGATCGCCATTGATGTGCAACAGGGGCTGGCGAAGCTGCGCGCAGCGTGGATCGCCGCCCGCGATGACAGCGAAGAGCTAGACCATCGCAGTTCGGCCTATACCAACCAACGCCTGGCGGATGACGGCCTTGATGCACTGCGTTTTAGCGGCCTGCTGACGCCGCGTCGCGCCAAAGCGGGTAGATGCGTGACGCAGCTGCACTATGCCCGTTTGGGCATCATTACCCCCGAAATGGAGTTCATCGCCCTGCGAGAAAATATGGGGCGTGAGCGCATTCGCAGTGAAGTATTGCGTCGCCAGCACTCTGGAGAAGGGTTTGGCGCGCGGCTGCCCGAAAACATTACGCCAGAGTTTGTCCGCGCTGAAGTGGCGGCGGGCCGGGCCATCATTCCCGCCAACATCAACCATCCTGAATCAGAGCCGATGATCATTGGTCGCAACTTCCTGGTGAAGGTAAACGCCAATATCGGTAACTCCGCCGTCACCTCATCAATTGAAGAAGAGGTGGAGAAGCTGGTGTGGTCAACCCGCTGGGGCGCGGATACGGTGATGGATCTCTCCACCGGTCGCTACATTCATGAAACCCGCGAGTGGATCCTGCGTAACAGCCCGGTGCCGATCGGCACCGTTCCGATCTACCAGGCGCTGGAGAAGGTCAACGGGATCGCCGAAGATCTCAGTTGGTCAGTGTTCCGCGACACCCTGCTGGAGCAGGCGGAACAGGGAGTCGACTACTTCACCATCCATGCCGGTGTGCTGCTGCGCTATGTGCCGATGACCGCGCAGCGCCTGACGGGCATTGTCTCGCGCGGCGGCTCAATCATGGCGAAGTGGTGCCTTTCGCACCATCAGGAGAACTTCCTCTATACCCATTTCCGCGAGATCTGCGAGATTTGCGCCGCCTACGACGTCTCTCTCTCTTTGGGAGACGGCCTGCGCCCGGGATCGATTCAGGACGCCAATGACGAAGCGCAATTCGCCGAGCTGCATACGCTGGGTGAACTGACCAAAATCGCCTGGGAGTATGACGTGCAGGTGATGATTGAAGGCCCTGGCCATGTGCCGATGCAGATGATCCGCCGCAATATGACCGAAGAGCTGGAGAGCTGCCACGAAGCGCCCTTCTACACTCTTGGGCCGCTCACCACCGATATCGCGCCGGGCTATGACCACTTCACCTCCGGCATCGGCGCGGCAATGATTGGCTGGTTTGGCTGCGCGATGCTCTGCTATGTCACGCCGAAAGAGCACCTCGGCTTGCCGAACAAAGAGGATGTCAAACAGGGGCTGATTACCTACAAAATCGCCGCCCACGCTGCGGATCTGGCCAAAGGCCACCCTGGCGCGCAGATCCGCGATAACGCCATGTCGAAAGCGCGATTTGAGTTCCGCTGGGAAGATCAGTTTAACCTCGCCCTCGACCCCTTCACCGCCCGCGCCTATCACGATGAAACCCTGCCGCAAGAGTCGGGCAAAGTGGCGCACTTCTGCTCGATGTGCGGGCCGAAATTCTGCTCGATGAAGATTTCTCAGGAGGTACGTGACTACGCCGCTGCGCAGAGCATCGATGCGGGCATGGCGGATAAAGCCAGCGACTTCCGCGCCCGCGGCGGGGAGATCTACCTGAAACAGGAGGAGGCGTAATGTACCAGCCTGATTTCCCGCCGGTGCCCTTTCGCCTCGGGCTCTATCCGGTGGTCGATAGCGTGGAGTGGATCGCCCGCCTGCTGGATGCAGGCGTACGCACCCTGCAACTGCGTATCAAAGATAAGCGCGACGAAGAGGTGGAAGCGGACGTGATGGCCGCTATTGCCCTTGCGCGCCGCTACAACGCGCGGCTGTTTATCAATGATTACTGGCGGCTGGCGATTAAACACCAGGCCTACGGCGTGCATCTCGGTCAGGAGGATCTGGCCACTACCGACTTAACCGCCATTCGCCAGGCCGGGCTGCGGCTCGGCCTCTCAACCCATGATGATATGGAAATTGACGTCGCGCTGGCGGCGCGCCCCTCCTATATCGCCCTTGGGCACGTTTTCCCGACGCAAACCAAGCAGATGCCCTCCGCTCCGCAGGGGCTGGCAACGCTTACGCGCCACGTTGCGCGGCTCGGCGACTATCCGACGGTGGCAATTGGCGGTATCAGCCTTTCGCGCGCGCCCGAGGTGCTGGCAACGGGCGTCGGCAGCATTGCCGTGGTGAGCGCCATTACCCAGGCGGATGAGTGGCAGCAGGCCACGCGGCAGCTGCTGGATCTCGCGGGGGTGGGCGATGAATGATCACGACTTTATGCGCTACAGCCGCCAGATCTTGCTGGAGGAGATCGCCATCGCCGGGCAGCAGAAGCTGCTTGATGGCCGGGTATTGATTGTCGGCCTTGGCGGTCTTGGCGCACCGGCCGCCGCCTACCTGGCGGGCGCGGGTGTCGGCATGCTGGTGCTGGCGGATGATGACGCCGTGCACCTGAGCAACCTGCAACGGCAGATCCTCTTTACCTCGCGCGATATCAACCAACCCAAAGCCACGGTGACAGCAGAGCGGCTGCATCAGCTCAACCCGGAGATTGAACTGGTCTCTCTCTCACAGCGGCTCAGCGGCGACGCGCTGCTTGAAGAGGTCTCGCGCGCCGATGTGGTGCTTGATTGCAGCGATAACATGCAGACCCGCCAGGCGATTAACGCCGCCTGCGTGGCGCGTAATACGCCGCTGGTTTCTGCCAGCGCCGTCGGCTTTGGCGGCCAGTTGCTGGTGCTCACCCCGCCCTGGGAGCAGGGCTGCTACCGCTGCTTGTGGCCCGATGAGCGCGAACCGGAACGCAACTGCCGCACGGCGGGCATTGTCGGCCCGGTGGTCGGCATTATGGGAGCGATGCAGGCGCTGGAAGCGATCAAGCTGTTAACCGGTATGCAGGCGACGCAGGGAGAGCTGCGGCTGTTTGACGCCCGCACCAACCTGTGGCGCACCCTCGCATTGCAGCGCGCCAGCACCTGCCCGATCTGCGGAGGGCATCATGCAAATACGCGTTAATGACGAACTGATGACCTGCGCGCAGGCGCTCAGCGTTGCCGACCTGCTTAAGGAGCTTGAACAGTTAAAGCCGGGCGTCGCGCTGGCGCTAAACGAGGCGATTCTGCCGCGCGAGCGCTGGGAAGAACAACATTTGCAGGATGGCGATTGCATCCTGCTGTTTCAGGTTATCGCAGGGGGTTGAGATGTTACGTATTGCAGATAAAACCTTTTCCTCACGCCTCTTTACCGGCACGGGAAAATTCGCCACGCCGCAGCTGATGGTGGAGTCAATTCAGGCGGCGGGCAGCGAGCTGGTGACGCTGGCAATGAAGCGCGTCGATTTACGCCAGCGCAATGACGCCATTTTGCAGCCGCTGATAGAGGCGGGCGTCACCCTGCTGCCAAACACTTCAGGCGCGAAAAATGCCGAAGAGGCGATCTTTGCCGCCCAGCTGGCGCGGGAAGCGCTGGGCACACACTGGCTGAAGCTGGAGATCCACCCCGATGCGCGCTGGCTGCTGCCGGACCCTATCGAAACCCTGCGCGCGGCAGAGAAGCTGGTGCAGAGCGGGTTTGTGGTGCTGCCCTACTGCGGCGCAGATCCGGTGTTATGCAAACGGCTGGAAGAGGTGGGGTGCGCAGCGGTAATGCCGCTCGGCGCGCCGATTGGCTCGAATCAGGGACTGGAGACCCGCGCCATGCTGGAGATCATCATTGAGCAGGCCAGAGTGCCGGTAGTGATCGATGCCGGCATCGGCGCACCAAGCCATGCCGCGCTGGCGCTGGAGATGGGCGCGGATGCGGTGCTGGTCAACACCGCCATCGCCGTCGCGGATGATCCGGTCGCCATGGCGCGCGCGTTTCGTCTGGCGGTGGAAGCCGGGGCACTGGCGCGTCGTGCCGTTCCGGGCGCCCGCCAACACTACGCCGCGGCCACCAGCCCGCTGACCGGCTTTCTGGAGACGCTGCAATGAATACCTTTACCGACCGCTGGCGGCAGCTGAACTGGGATGATATCCACCTGCGTATTCACAGCAAGACCACCGCTGACGTCGAGCGCGCGCTTAACGCCCGGCAAGTGACCCGCGACGATATGATGGCCCTGCTCTCCCCGGCGGCCAGCGAGCTGCTGGAACCACTGGCGCAGAAAGCGCAACGCCTGACCCGCCAGCGCTTTGGCAACACCGTCAGTTTTTATGTCCCGCTCTATCTGTCGAATCTCTGCGCCAATGACTGCACCTATTGCGGTTTCTCCATGAGCAACCATTTGAAGCGCAAAACGCTGGATGCGGAGGAGATCGCTCGCGAGTGCGCTGCCCTGCGTGAACTGGGGTTTGAGCATCTGCTGCTGGTCACCGGCGAGCATCAGGGAAAAGTAGGGATGGACTATTTTCGCCGCCATTTCCCCGCTATTCGCCGCCAGTTCGCCTCATTGCAGATGGAAGTGCAGCCGCTCTCCGAAGAGGAGTATCGTGAACTAAAAGGGCTCGGGCTGGATGGCGTGATGGTCTACCAGGAGACCTACCATGAGGCGCAGTATGCCCGGCATCATCTGCGCGGCAAAAAGCAGGACTTTTTCTGGCGGCTGGAGACGCCGGATCGCCTTGGCCGTGCGGGGATCGACAAGATCGGCCTCGGCGCGTTGATGGGGTTATCCGATAGCTGGCGCGTCGACTGCTATATGGTGGCAGAGCATCTGCTCTGGTTACAGCAGCACTACTGGCAGAGCCGCTACTCGGTGTCGTTTCCTCGCCTGCGCCCCTGCGCGGGCGGGATCGAACCGGCGTCAATCATGGACGAGAAACAACTGGTGCAGACCATCTGCGCGTTTCGCTTGTTGGCACCGGATACCGAGCTGTCGTTATCGACGCGGGAATCGCCGCACTTTCGCGATCATGTTATTCCCCTCGCCATCAACAATGTCAGTGCGTTTTCTAAAACGCAGCCCGGCGGCTATGCCGACGATCACCCGGAGCTGGAGCAGTTCTCGCCCCATGATGGACGTCGCCCGGAGGTGGTTGCCGATGCGCTAATCGCCCGTGGGCTGCAACCGGTGTGGAAAGACTGGGACAGCTGGCTGGGACGCGTGCCGCAAAAAAAGAGTAATACGCTGATAAACGGTTAATTTTCTTGCGGCCTGTTACGTAAAGTAAAATTCGGGCGCTGGCACCACAGCGCCCGCTGCGGCAACCTTGCTTCGTCAGCGTACACTGACCGGAGCGGGCGCCGTTCCCCTCTCCCGCTCCGCCCCCCTTTGGCAGGTACGCTGCTTATCACGCTGAAAAACAGCGCGGCCAACGACGGTCATGTAAGGAGTGAAACGAAGTGATGTCAGGTTGTAACCGGTTTCACCTTCGCTGCCCTTTCTTTGTGATGCCAGACACACAATCACCGTAAAGCGGTTGTTGAAGTCAACGCCGACGGATAATTATCAATTATCCCATCAACACCGAGGCTGACTATGAAAAACATCGTTTTATGCTGTGCAGCAGGTATGTCCACCAGCATGTTGGTGCAACGAATGAAAGACGCGGCGCAAAAGAAAGGCGTCGAGGTCACCATCAAAGCGGTTCCTGTTGCGGACTTTAAAGATGAAATTGCAACGGCAGATATCGTGTTGCTGGGGCCGCAGGTGAAGTATGAGCAGGCAAAACTGCAGGCGCAGGCCGAGCCGCTGGGCAAGAAGGTGGCGGTGATCGATATGATGGATTACGGCATGATGAAAGGCGATGTCGTACTGGAAAAAGCCCTTAAGCTGCTGGAGTGAGCGCGTGGAAGAGTTAGAAACCATCATTATGGAACTGCTGGTCAACGCCGGTGCGGCGCGCAGCCAGGCACTGACCGCGCTGCAGATGGCGCGTAAAGGCGATTTCGACGACGCGGAAAAAGCGATGGAGGAGTCACGCGAATTTGTTAAAGCCGCGCATAAAATCCAGACCCAGTTAATCGGTCTGGACGAAGGCACCGGTAAACTGCCGGTCAACCTGATCACCGTTCACTCTCAGGACCACCTGATGAACGCAATGGTCATCCAGGACCTGGCTGACGACCTGATTGAGATCTACCGCAGGCTTCCGCCGCGCGCTTAATATTCGCCTCACCATACGCATAGACGCCCGCTTTACCGGGCGTTTTTTATTGCTGCCAAAACGGTGAGGTGTATTCCGCGTCGTTTTATGGCACAACATGGCATTCGCCGATAGTAATGACCACCGCAGGTGCCTGATGCCCGCCATTCCCGTTCCTTTTTATACCCTCTCCCTGCTGCTGATGCTGCTGGCAAAGGTTTGGCTGCAACGCCCTTCCGGTTATCGCACCCTCGCCACCTTTATCACCGGCTGTGCGCTGCTGGTGCTGATGACGGCGCTGCGCTGGCAATTTGATGCGCTGATTTTGCGACACCTACAGTCGATGCTGGCGATTGCGCTGCCGCCGCTGGCATGGCGCTGTTTTGCCCGCGTCACCGATCAAAGCCGCACCTCTGAACGCCTTGCCTCGCTGCTGCCGCCTGTCATCGCGCTGGTGCTGAACCTGATTGCGCCAATCTCTACCGACATTGTTCTGATGCTGCTCTACATCGGTTACGGCGGCGCACTAATTTGGACCGCTTACCGGGGCGCGGATGCTTTTGTGCTGGCCCGGCTAACAGATGCGCGCAGCACCTCGGTGATGGCCTTTCTTGCCGGGGCGTTTCTCTGCTTTAGCGGCCTGACCGATGTGGCGATTATGCTCGATTTCGCCTGGTATGACGGCTTGCAGGCACCGCGCCTCGTCGCCCTCTCGCAGGCGATACTGCTGCCGTTTATCTGCCTCGCCATTCTCTACAGCGGCAAGAAAATCCCCGCCGCTGATGAAACACCGCTCATACCGCCAGCCGACGTACAAAGTGTGGAGGTGGATAGCGATCTGGCGGCGCTCTGCGAAAAGCTGGAGGCGCGCCTTACTGAACAGCAGCTGTTTCTCAATAGCGACCTGACGCTCGATCTGCTGGCGCGAAAATGGGTGATCCCTGCGCGCCAGATTTCGCGGGCGGTCAATGCGGTGCGCGGCTGCAATGTCTCACAGTGGATTAATGGCTTTCGCATTCACTATGCCCAACACCTGCTGCTCACCACCGATGCGTCCGTCACCAGCATCATGCTGGAGGCTGGCTTTGCTACCAAATCCAACTTCAACCGTGAGTTTGTGCGTATCAGCGGCGTGAGCCCGACGGAGTTTCGCCGCGCGGCGGGTAATCCAGCGCCTGTTGCAGAAAAGCCGTGATCGTGTCGCTAAGCCGCTGATGGATGTCAGCCCGGCTTAGCGAACCGCCATCCTCACACACAATCCCTTCGCCCGGATCCTGCGCCTCAATCAATGCTTTAGCGCCGGGCTTGCAGAGCTGCATAAAACTAAAGTGGGTTGCGCCCGTAACGCTTTGTGCCTGCTGCTTTGCCGCCGGAATGTCGTGTTGCAGATAGCCGGACTCCAGCCGGGCAGGTAACTCGTCGCTGTCGGCCTGCGCGGAGAGGATCAGCACCGGCACATTCAGTTGCGCGAGGCTCTCAGGTGTAAAGCCGCGTGCCAGCCCCAAATCCAGCGAAACAACGGCTTTGATCAGCGGCTCGCGCTGGCTCTCCATCAACGGAGCAGATGCCTCAGGACGATCGATGCCGAGGGTCGGGATGAGCTTACATCCCGACAGCGCGGGATGGCTTTTACAATCCGTTTGAAAACGTCCGGCATCGAAGCGCGCGCCTGCCAGCTCCATCACCGTCCAGCCGCCCAGCGAGTGCCCGATCGCGGCGATGCGCCGGGTGTCTACCTGGCCAGCAATAGCATGATCGCCAATCAGGTCATTCATTACGCGGCGCAGATCGCGCGGGCGCTGCCAGAGCTGCCAGGCATCCTGCTGCGCTTTATTGCGGGTGGTGGTGCCCGGATGATCGGGCGCGGCGACAATATACCCCTGCGCCGCCATGCGCTGCGCCAGCCAGTTAAGGTTGCGCCAGTTGCCGCCGTAACCGTGTGAAAGCAGCAATAAGGGATGTTTACCGGTTGCGGGCTGTGCGTTACGCAGAGCCGGTGTGCCGACAAAAACCGGGTTGTCGCCCACCGTTTCCGGAGTGCCGGTTTGTGTAGTGGGATACCAGATGGCGACATCGAGCGGGCGGGCTTTGTCCTCTTGCAGATGCAGCTGGCGGAAGGCGGTGTCGGCATGGGTTATGCCGCTCAGAAGAAGCGTAAAAGAGAGAATGAGTGTGCGTAAGGACATCATGCGTTCCTGATGGGTTAACAGAACGCTGAGTGTGCCCGTCCCTTGTGCGGCGGGCGTCCTGAAACGCGATCGAGGACCGGTTTAGCGGATTTCAGGCATAAAAAAACCCGCCGAAGCGGGTTTTTATGACGAGAAACGATTACTCGTTGTCGGAACCACCCAGACCTGCGTTCAGCAGTTCTGCAAGGCTCGCGGACGCGTCTTCCGCAGTGACCTGCGGTGCTGCCGGCAGTTCGCCAGCGGCGCGACGGCGCATACGATCCTGGTGGTACGCATAACCGGTACCGGCCGGGATCAGACGACCCACGATAACGTTCTCTTTCAGACCGCGCAGTTCGTCGCGTTTGCCCGCAACGGCTGCTTCGGTAAGCACACGAGTCGTCTCCTGGAACGATGCCGCGGAGATGAAGGACTCGGTCGCCAGAGACGCTTTGGTGATACCCAGCAGATCGCGTGCATAGGTTGCACTGATTTTGCCGTTCGATTCGAGATCGCGGTTAGCAATCTTGACGCGAGAGTATTCAACCTGCTCGCCTTCCAGGAACTCGGAGCTGCCCGCGTTCACAATGGTGGCTTTACGCAGCATCTGACGAACGATAACTTCGATGTGCTTATCGTTGATCTTAACGCCCTGCAGACGGTAAACGTCCTGTACTTCGTTGGTGATATAACGCGTTACCGCGTGTACGCCACGAAGACGCAGAATGTCGTGCGGTGCTTCCGGACCGTCGGAAACCACGTCACCACGTTCTACACGTTCACCTTCAAACACGTTGAGCTGACGCCATTTCGGGATCATCTCTTCGTACGGATCGCTACCGTCAACCGGCGTGATCACCAGACGGCGTTTCCCTTTGGTCTCTTTACCGAAGGAAATAATACCGCTGATTTCAGCCAGGATTGCCGGCTCTTTCGGACGACGAGCTTCGAACAGATCCGCAACGCGCGGCAGACCACCGGTAATATCCTTGGTACCGCCGGATTCCTGCGGAATACGTGCCAGGGTGTCACCGGAGCTGATCTGTACGCCATCTTCCAGCTGAACAATCGCTTTACCCGGCAGGAAGTACTGGGCAGGCATATCGGTGCCTGGGATCAGTACGTCGTTGCCATTGGCATCAACGATTTTCAGTGCCGGACGCAGGTCTTTACCGCCAGCGGTACGCTCTGCAGAGTCCAGAACCACCAGCGAAGAGAGACCGGTCAGTTCGTCTGTCTGACGGGTAATCGTCTGACCATCGATCATGTCGGTGAAGCGGATGAAACCAGCCACTTCGGTGATTACCGGCATGGTGTGCGGATCCCAGTTTGCAACGGTTTCACCGCCGGCAACCTGCTCGCCATCACCCTTCGCCATCACCGCACCGTAAGGCACTTTATAGCTCTCTTTGGTACGACCAAATTCGTCGATCAGTTTCAGCTCAGTGTTACGGGAGGTGACCACCAGCTTACCGCTGGAGTTAACAACCGACTTCGCATTGCTCAGACGGATGCTACCTTTGTTTTTCACCTGGATGCTGGATTCAGCAGCCGCACGCGATGCCGCACCACCGATGTGGAACGTACGCATCGTCAGCTGTGTACCCGGCTCACCGATGGACTGTGCTGCGATAACGCCGATTGCTTCACCTTTGTTGATGATGTGGCCACGCGCCAGGTCACGACCATAGCAGTGGGCGCACACACCAAAATCGGTGTCGCAAGATACAACGGAACGCACTTTAACGGAGTCGACAGAGTTCGCTTCCAGCAGGTCACACCACTGTTCGTGCAGCAGCGTGTTGCGCGGAACCAGAATGTCTGCGGTGCCCGGCTTCAGAATGTCTTCAGCGGTCACACGACCCAGAACGCGATCGCGCAGCGGCTCTTTAACATCGCCACCTTCGATAACCGGCGTCATGGTGATCCCTTCGAGGGTGCCACAATCGTCTTCGGTTACAACCAGATCCTGTGCCACGTCAACCAGACGACGGGTCAGGTAACCGGAGTTCGCGGTTTTCAGTGCGGTATCCGCCAGACCTTTACGCGCACCGTGCGTGGAGATGAAGTACTGGAGTACGTTCAGACCTTCACGGAAGTTCGCGGTGATCGGCGTTTCGATGATGGAGCCATCCGGCTTCGCCATCAGACCACGCATACCAGCAAGCTGACGAATCTGGGCTGCAGAACCACGCGCACCGGAGTCGGCCATCATGTAGATGCTGTTAAAGGAAACCTGCTGCTCTTCAACGCCGTCACGGTTAATAACGGTTTCAGTCTGCAGGTTATCCATCATCGCTTTGGATACGCGATCGTTCGCCGCGGCCCAAATATCGATAACTTTGTTATAGCGTTCGCCCGCGGTAACCAGACCAGACTGGAACTGCTCCTGGATCTCAGCAACTTCAGCTTCCGCTTCAGAGATGATCTCGTGTTTCTTCTCCGGGATGACCATGTCATCGATACCAACGGATGCACCTGAACGCGCTGCATAAGCAAAGCCGGTGTACATTGTCTGGTCAGCGAAGATAACGGTCGGCTTCAGACCCAGAATGCGGTAACAGGTGTTCAGCATTTTGGAGATCGCTTTCTTGCCCAGCGCCTGGTTGACGATGGAGAAAGGCAGACCTTTCGGTACGATCATCCACAGAATGGCACGGCCAACGGTCGTGTCTTTCAGGCTGGTGGTCGCAACGAACTCGCCGTTAGCATCTTTTTCATATTCGGTGATACGCACTTTAACGCGCGCATGCAGAGAGGCCAGGCCAGCGCGGTAAATACGCTCAGCTTCTTTCGGGCCAGTCAGCACCATGCCTTCGCCTTTGGCGTTAACACAGTCACGGGTCATGTAGTAGAGACCCAGTACAACGTCCTGAGACGGAACGATGATTGGTTCGCCGTTCGCCGGAGACAGGATGTTGTTGGTAGACATCATCAGCGCACGCGCTTCCAGCTGGGCTTCCAGCGTCAGCGGTACGTGAACAGCCATCTGGTCACCATCGAAGTCGGCGTTATATGCCGCACAAACCAGCGGGTGCAGCTGGATCGCTTTACCTTCGATCAGTACCGGTTCAAACGCCTGGATACCCAGACGGTGCAGTGTTGGTGCACGGTTCAGCAGTACCGGGTGTTCGCGGATAACTTCGTCCAGGATATCCCAAACGACAGCTTCTTCGCGCTCAACCATTTTCTTCGCGGCTTTGATGGTGGTGGCGAGGCCACGCAGTTCCAGCTTGCCGTAAATGAACGGTTTGAACAGCTCCAGCGCCATTTTCTTCGGCAGACCGCACTGATGCAGACGCAGGTATGGACCTACGGTGATTACAGAACGACCGGAGTAGTCAACACGCTTACCGAGCAGGTTCTGACGGAAACGACCCTGCTTACCTTTGATCATATCGGCCAAAGATTTCAGCGGACGTTTGTTGGAACCGGTGATCGCACGACCGCGACGGCCGTTATCCAGCAGGGCGTCGACCGCTTCCTGCAGCATACGTTTTTCGTTGCGTACGATGATGTCCGGCGCCGCCAGATCCAGCAGACGTTTCAGACGGTTGTTACGGTTGATCACGCGACGGTACAGATCGTTCAGATCCGACGTTGCGAAACGACCACCGTCCAGCGGAACCAGCGGACGCAGGTCCGGCGGCAGCACTGGCAGAACGGTCAGGATCATCCACTCCGGCTTGTTACCAGACTGTACGAACGCTTCCAGCAGCTTGATACGCTTGGTCAGCTTCTTACGTTTGGTTTCGGAGTTGGTTTCGTTCAGCTCTTCGCGCAGCTGTTCGCACTCTTGCTCCAGATCCATGCTTTTCAGCAGGGCCTGGATCGCTTCGGCGCCCATCTTCGCGTCAAATTCGTCACCGAACTCTTCCAGCGCGTCCAGATACTGCTCTTCAGTCAGGATCTGGTTACGTTCCAGGTTGGTCATCCCACCTTCGATAACCACATAGGATTCGAAGTAGAGAACGCGTTCGATATCACGCAGCGGCATATCCAGCAGCAGACCGATACGGGACGGCAGTGATTTCAGGAACCAAATGTGCGCGGTCGGGGAAGCCAGTTCGATGTGGCCCATGCGCTCACGACGCACTTTAGTCTGGGTCACTTCAACGCCGCACTTCTCACAGATCACACCGCGGTGTTTCAGGCGCTTGTACTTACCGCACAGGCACTCGTAATCTTTTACTGGCCCGAAAATACGCGCACAGAAAAGGCCGTCACGCTCAGGTTTGAACGTACGGTAGTTGATGGTTTCTGGCTTCTTAACTTCACCAAAAGACCATGAACGGATCATGTCTGGCGAAGCCAGAGCAATTTTGATCGCATCAAACTCTTCGGTTTTAGTTTGCGCTTTCAGAAACTTTAATAAGTCTTTCACGGATTTGCTCC
Source organism: Kosakonia sp. S42 (assembly GCF_016624785.1). Classification (NCBI taxonomy): domain Bacteria; kingdom Pseudomonadati; phylum Pseudomonadota; class Gammaproteobacteria; order Enterobacterales; family Enterobacteriaceae; genus Kosakonia; species Kosakonia sp. S42. Next base: position 21,647 of record NZ_JACVTW010000038.1, read on the forward strand.
CGTCGGAGTTAGCACAATCTGGTGCCGGGTGTTACCCCGGCACCAGTGACCTGTTTGAGCGAGAGTTACTCGTCTTCCAGCTCGATGTTGATACCCAGCGAACGAATCTCTTTCAACAGTACGTTGAAGGACTCTGGCATCCCCGGTTCCATCTGATGGTTGCCGTCCACGATGTTCTTATACATCTTGGTACGACCATTCACGTCATCAGACTTAACGGTGAGCATTTCCTGCAGGGTGTATGCCGCGCCATATGCTTCCAGCGCCCACACTTCCATCTCCCCGAAGCGCTGACCACCGAACTGCGCCTTACCACCCAGCGGCTGCTGAGTAACCAGGCTGTAGGAACCGGTGGAACGCGCATGCATTTTGTCATCAACCAGGTGGTTCAGTTTCAGCATGTACATGTAGCCAACGGTAACCTGGCGCTCGAACTGCTCACCGGTACGACCGTCGAACAGTGTGATCTGACCGGAAGTCGGCAGGCCACCCAGCTGTAACAGTTCCTTGATTTCAGACTCTTTCGCACCGTCGAAGACCGGCGTTGCGATCGGCATGCCTTTACGCAGGTTTTCAGCCAGACGCAGCACTTCGTCATCGCTGAAGGTGCTCAGGTCGACTTTCTGACGAACGTCAGCGCCCAGATCGTATGCACGCTGGATGAACTCGCGCAGTTTCGCGACTTCCTGCTGCTGTTTCAGCATGGCGTTAATCTTGTCGCCAATACCTTTCGCAGCCATACCCAGGTGGGTTTCAAGGATCTGACCGATGTTCATACGAGACGGTACGCCCAGCGGGTTCAGTACGATGTCTACCGGCGTGCCGTTTTCATCGTATGGCATATCTTCGATCGGGTTGATCTTGGAGATAACACCCTTGTTACCGTGACGACCTGCCATCTTATCACCAGGCTGGATCTGACGTTTAACGGCCAGATAAACCTTAACAATCTTCAGCACGCCCGGTGCCAGATCGTCGCCCTGAGTGATCTTACGGCGTTTCGCTTCGAGCTTTTTCTCGAACTCGTGTTTCAGTTCGTCGTACTGCTCAGCCAGCTGTTCCAGCTGATTCTGTTTCGCTTCGTCGGTCAGGCCGAGTTCCAGCCAGCGGTCGCGCGGCAGTTTGTCGAGCTTCTCAGCTTCAACGCCACCGGATACCAGCACGGAGTGGATACGGCTGAACAGGCCAGCTTCGAGGATCTGCAGTTCTTCAGACAGGTCTTTCTTCGCCTGTTTGAGCTGCATTTCTTCGATTTCCAGCGCACGTTTGTCTTTTTCCACGCCATCGCGGGTGAAGACCTGAACGTCGATAACCGTACCGGAAACACCGTTTGGTACGCGCAGAGAAGAGTCTTTAACGTCAGACGCTTTCTCACCGAAGATCGCGCGCAGCAGTTTCTCTTCTGGCGTCAGCTGGGTTTCACCTTTCGGCGTTACCTTACCAACCAGAATGTCGCCGCCGGTCACTTCTGCACCGATGTAAACGATACCGGATTCATCCAGTTTGGAGAGCGCAGCTTCACCCACGTTCGGGATGTCAGCGGTGATCTCTTCCGGCCCCAGTTTGGTGTCACGGGACACACAAGCCAGTTCCTGGATGTGAATAGTGGTGAAACGATCTTCCTGAACCACACGCTCGGAGACGAGGATGGAGTCTTCGAAGTTGTAACCGTTCCACGGCATGAACGCTACGCGCATGTTCTGACCGAGCGCCAGTTCACCAAGGTCGGTGGACGGACCGTCTGCCAGCACGTCGCCGCGCTCAATCGGCTCACCCAGGTAAACACACGGCATCTGGTTGATGCAGGTGTTCTGGTTAGAACGGGTGTATTTGGTCAGGTTATAGATGTCGATACCTGCTTCGCCCGGGTACATCTCGTCTTCGTTAACTTTGATAACGATACGGGAAGCATCCACGTACTGAACGGTACCGCCACGTTTCGCAACGGCAGTTACGCCGGAGTCAACGGCAACAGCACGTTCCATACCGGTACCAACCAGCGGCTTATCAGCGCGCAGAGTCGGAACCGCCTGACGTTGCATGTTCGCACCCATCAATGCACGGTTGGCGTCATCGTGTTCCAGGAACGGAATCAGGGATGCACCGACGGAAACCACCTGCTGGGTGGATACGTCCATGTAGTCAACCTGGTCTGCGCTGAAGAGGCTTGATTCGCCTTTGCTACGGCAGGTTACCAGATCTTCTGCAAAACGCCCTTCTTCCGTCAGGTTGGTGTTCGCCTGAGCGATAACGTAGTTACCCTCTTCAATTGCAGAGAGGTAATGGATCTCGTCAGTCACCACGCCGTCAGTCACTTTACGGTACGGCGTTTCGAGGAAGCCATATTCGTTAGTCTGTGCATAGACGGACAGGGAGTTGATCAGACCGATGTTCGGACCTTCAGGCGTTTCGATTGGACATACGCGACCGTAGTGGGTCGGGTGTACGTCTCGAACTTCAAAGCCTGCGCGCTCACGGGTCAGACCGCCCGGGCCAAGTGCAGAGATACGACGTTTGTGCGTAATCTCAGACAGCGGGTTGTTCTGATCCATAAACTGGGAGAGCTGGCTGGAGCCGAAGAACTCTTTCACCGCCGCCGAAATCGGCTTGGCGTTGATCATGTCCTGCGGCATTAGGGTATCCAGATCGCCCAGAGAGAGACGCTCTTTCACCGCACGCTCTACACGCACCAGGCCAACGCGGAATTGGTTTTCCGCCATTTCGCCTACGGAACGGATACGACGGTTGCCGAGGTGGTCGATATCATCCACTTCACCGATGCCGTTACGGATACCGATGAGCTTCTTCATCACTTCGATGATGTCGTCGTTGCTCAGGATACCGGAACCTTCAATGCTGTCGCGCAGCAGAGAACGGTTGAACTTCATGCGGCCTACCGCAGAAAGGTCGTAGCGGTCTTCGGAGAAGAACAGGTTTTCGAAGAGGCTTTCAGCCGCTTCGCGAGTCGGCGGCTCACCCGGGCGCATCATGCGGTAGATTTCTACCAGCGCGCTCAGACGATCGTTAGTTGGGTCGACGCGTACGGTTTCAGAGATGTACGGGCCGTGATCCAGATCGTTGGTGAACAGCGTTTCGATACGTTTGTGACCAGCCTGGCTCAGTTTAGCCAGCAGATCGAGCGACAGCTCCATGTTGGCCGGGCAGATCAGCTCGCCAGTGGATTCGTCAACGTAGTCTTTCGCCGCAACTTTGCCTGCGATGTACTCAACCGGCACTTCGATATGTTGGATTTCGTCTTTTTCCAGCTGACGAATGTGGCGCGCGGTGATGCGGCGGCCTTTCTCAACATACATTTTGCCGTTGGCTTCGATATCGAAGGAGGCGGTTTCGCCACGCAGACGTTCCGGTACCAGTTCCATCTGCAGCTTGTTGTCGCGGATCTCAAAGACCACTTTTTCAAAGAACAGGTCAAGGATCTGTTCAGTGGTGTAGTTCAGCGCGCGCAGAATGATGGTGGCCGGCAGCTTACGACGACGGTCGATACGAACGAACAGGTTGTCTTTCGGATCGAACTCAAAGTCCAGCCATGACCCACGGTAAGGAATGATACGTGCGTTATAGAGCACCTTACCGGAAGAGTGGGTTTTACCCTTGTCGCTGTCAAAGAAGACGCCCGGGCTACGGTGCAGCTGAGAAACGATAACACGCTCAGTACCGTTGATAACAAAGGTACCGTTGTCGGTCATGAGCGGAATTTCGCCCATGTAGACTTCTTGTTCTTTAATGTCTTTTACGGTGCCTTCCGGCGCTTCGCGCTCGTAGATCACCAGACGCAGTTTTACGCGCAGCGGGGCGGAGTACGTCACACCACGGATTTGACACTCTTTAACGTCAAATACGGGTTCGCCAAGACGGTAGCTGACGTATTGCAGTTCCGAATTGCCGCTGTAGCTCTTGATCGGGAACACGGAGCGGAATGCCGCTTCGAGCCCGTACTGGCCCTCAGGATCTTGCTCGATGAACTTCTGGAACGAGTCAAGCTGGATAGAAAGGAGATAGGGAACATCCAGTACTTGTGGACGTTTACCAAAATCCTTACGAATACGTTTTTTCTCGGTATAGGAGTAAACCATAGGGTTCCTCAGCTCGCTGACAAGTCGACCCATCTGCCCAGGGAAAGGACAGTTTGTGCAACACTATTTTTTTGACCGGAAAGTGGAGCACTTTCCGCAATGCTTGTTGCTATCACGCTTAAATCATTTCATTGCGATTTACACAGCGCCGAGCGACTGTCGCAGTATATTAAGTCGTCGATAGAAACAAGCATTGAAAAGGCAACAGGTAGTCAAACAGTGTGAAACACTACCAGCGCCTTCTACAGCGCAAAAAGGCTGGTGACCAAAAAGTCACCAGCCATCAGCCTGATTTCTCAGGCTGCAACCGGAAGGGTTGGCTTATTTAACTTCAACTTCAGCGCCAGCTTCTTCCAGAGATTTTTTCAGAGCTTCAGCGTCATCTTTGCTCACGCCTTCTTTCAGAGCGGCCGGAGCAGATTCTACCAGGTCTTTAGCTTCTTTCAGACCCAGGCCAGTTGCGCCACGTACTGCTTTGATAACAGCAACTTTGTTAGCGCCAACAGCTTTCAGAATAACGTCGAATTCAGTTTTCTCTTCAGCAGCTTCAGCAGCCGGGCCAGCAGCAACAGCTACAGCGGCAGCAGCAGAAACACCGAATTTTTCTTCCATTGCAGAGATCAGTTCTACAACGTCCATTACGGACATAGCGGCAACTGCTTCAATGATTTGATCTTTAGTGATAGACATTTAAATTGTTCCTGAATATCAGAATAAGTTTATACGTAAGCGAATGCGTTATAGAGAAAACTGCGATTAAGCAGCTTCTTTCGCATCGCGTACAGCAGCCAGAGTACGAACCAGTTTGCCAGCAGAGGCTTCTTTCATGGTTGCCATCAGGCGTGCAATTGCTTCTTCGTAGGTCGGCAGGGTTGCCAGGCGATCGATCTGGGACGCCGGGATCAACTCACCTTCAAAGGCAGCGGCTTTGACCTCAAATTTTGCATTCGCTTTCGCGAAATCTTTGAACAGACGAGCAGCAGCGCCCGGGTGTTCCATAGAATATGCAATCAGGGTCGGACCAACGAACGCGTCTTTCAGGCACTCGAACTGAGTACCTTCAACAACACGGCGCAGCAGGGTGTTGCGAACAACACGCATGTAAACGCCGGCTTCGCGACCTGCTTTACGCAGTTCGGTCATTTTATCTACGGTAACGCCACGGGAATCCGCAACAACCGCAGACAGCGCGCCTTTGGCTACTTCGCTGACTTCAGCAACAATCGCTTGTTTGTCTTGAAGATTTAAAGCCATTAGCTTTGCTCCTGGATGTTTGCCAGGGCTCATGCCCTGGAACTCACTTCACTCTTTTCAACGAAAAGAGCGTCTTAATACGGTGAGCAGAAACAAGCCAAAGAGTACTTAAAAAATATTCTTCAGGTTCTGTCACCGTCTACGCAGGGAATTAAGTCTCTTGCGAAACACCTGCGGTCTTCGACGGAGGCCTGGATAGGCCAGGCTCCAACGAACAAATCTTTTTGTTTGCTAGCTTACGCGAGCAAAACGTGGGGGAAGATTGTAGACAAATCCGCCACCCACGTAAAGGCGAATATTAGTTCGCCGCTGCGTTCAGACCAGCCTGGTCTACCGCAACACCAGCACCCATGGTGGTGGAGATGCTAACTTTCTTGATGTACACGCCTTTCGCCTGAGACGGTTTTGCTTTTTTCAGCGCAACCAGCAGAGACTCCAGGTTTTCTTTCAGTTTGTCAGCGTCAAAGTCCACTTTACCGATGGTGGTGTGGATGATGCCGTTTTTGTCGTTACGGTAACGAACCTGACCCGCTTTAGCGTTCTTAACCGCTTCAGCAACGTTCGGCGTTACAGTACCAACTTTCGGGTTCGGCATCAGGCCGCGCGGGCCCAGAACCTGGCCCAGCTGGCCAACAACGCGCATTGCATCCGGGGAAGCAATAACAACGTCAAAGTTCATTTCGCCTTTCTTGATCTGGTCAGCCAGATCTTCCATACCTACCAGCTCAGCGCCAGCTGCTTTAGCAGCTTCAGCGTTCGGGCCCTGGGCAAATACGGCTACGCGAACAGAACGGCCAGTACCGTGCGGCAGTACAGTTGCACCACGTACGTTCTGGTCAGATTTACGTGCGTCGATGCCGAGGTTAACGGCAACGTCTACGCTTTCTACGAATTTAGCAGTGGCCAGCTCTTTCAGCAGAGCAATGGCTTCGTTGATGTCGTACTGTTTGGTCGCATCAACTTTGTCACGGATCACGCGCATACGCTTGGTCAGTTTAGCCATTTCTTAATCCTCCACTACCAGGCCCATGGAACGCGCAGTACCTTCGATTGAGCGAGTCATCGCTTCAATGTCAGAACCGGTCATGTCCGCGGCTTTAGTCTGAGCGATTTCCTGCAGCTGAGCGCGGGAGATGGTGCCCACTTTGTCTTTGTTCGGCTTGCCGGAACCAGACTTGATACCAGCCGCTTTCTTCAGCAGAACTGCTGCCGGAGGCGTTTTGGTAATGAAAGTGAAAGAACGGTCAGCGTAAACGGTAATAACAACCGGAATCGGCAGACCTTTTTCCATGGATTCTGTTTTTGCGTTGAACGCTTTGCAGAATTCCATGATGTTAACACCCTGCTGACCCAGAGCCGGACCAACCGGTGGGCTCGGGTTTGCCATGCCAGCTGCAACCTGCAGCTTGACGTAGGCCTGGACTTTCTTAGCCATTGAAATTTCCTCGTTTGGGTATAGCGCCCCGAAAGGCTCCCCGTGGTTAAAACTGTTTTACCGGTTCAGAACCCGTAAAAACAAAAGGCGCGAAATTGTATGTCAATTTCACGCCTTGTGCAACGTTTGATCGCCGAATATTTAGGCTTTTTCGACCTGGCTAAAGTCCAGCTCTACCGGGGTCGCACGACCGAAGATAGAAACGGAAACTTTCAGGCGGGACTTCTCGTAGTCCACCTCTTCAACCACACCGTTAAAGTCGGCAAACGGACCATCGCTAACGCGGACCATTTCACCCGGCTCGAACAGCGTTTTCGGACGCGGCTTATCACCAACCTGCTGCAGGCGGTTCATGATCGCATCCACTTCTTTGTCGCTAATCGGCGCCGGACGATCGGAGGTGCCACCGATGAAGCCCATTACGCGCGGAACGCTGCGTACCAGGTGCCAGCTGGCGTCGTTCATTACCATCTGGACAAGTACGTAGCCCGGGAAGAATTTGCGTTCGCTTTTGCGACGCTGGCCGCCACGGATTTCGACCACTTCTTCGGTCGGCACCATAACTTCGCCAAACAACTCTTCCATGTTGTGTAATTTGATATGCTCGCGCAGCGACGTTGCTACGCGGCCTTCAAAACCGGAAAACGCCTGAACGACGTACCAGCGCTTTTTAGGAGCTTCAGACATCTCAGAACCTCAGGCCAGTGATAAAGGAAACCAGGCGGACCAGAATACCATCCAGCCCCCACAGGATCAGTGACATAACTGCGGTGACCGCAGCCACAATCAACGTGGTGTGCAATGTTTCCTGACGAGTGGGCCAAATCACTTTACGTACTTCGGTTCTCGCTTCACGGGCAAAAGCAACGGTCGCTTTTCCCTTCGTCGTCAACAGCGCGACACCACCTGCTGCAGCAATCAGAATTACAACTGCCAGCGCGCGGAGCGGCAGCATCATGTCACGATAAAGATAGTTGCCAACGATAGCCACGAGCAGCAGTACTGCAACAACAACCCACTTCATCGCTTCCAGGCCGCGCCCGCTCCCTTGAGCTTCGGTATTCGCACTCATAAACCAACCTGTCACAAGAATTCAGACAAACATTTTTGCCCCGCATAAGCGAGGCAACCAAACCGAAATGCTCTGGCGAGTTTCGGACTCACGCCCTCTTCAGAGCCTGTCTCAGCAATGATTATGGACAAAAAAATCACTGATGAGCCAGGTTCTGGGTCGAAAGCGTACAAAAAGGGCATCAAATGATGCCCTTTTCTTGCGCATTGCGTCAAATGTTATCAGCGATTAGCTGAGAACTTTTGCTACAACGCCCGCGCCAACGGTACGGCCGCCTTCACGGATTGCGAAACGCAGACCATCGTCCATCGCAATCGGGTGAATCAGGGTAACAACCATTTTGATGTTGTCGCCCGGCATTACCATCTCAACGCCTTCCGGCAGTTCGATGGTGCCAGTCACGTCAGTTGTACGGAAGTAGAACTGCGGACGGTAGCCTTTGAAGAACGGAGTGTGACGGCCGCCTTCATCTTTGGACAGGATGTACACTTCAGATTCGAATTTGGTGTGCGGCTTGATGGAACCCGGCTTAGCCAGTACCTGACCACGTTCGATTTCTTCACGTTTGATACCACGCAGCAGAACGCCAACGTTCTCACCAGCACGGCCTTCGTCCAGCAGTTTGCGGAACATTTCA
>NZ_JACVTW010000039.1:0-28993 GCF_016624785.1 Kosakonia sp. S42
TGCGACCAATTGATTAAAAGTCAACTGCTCTACCAACTGAGCTAACGACCCACTTTTGCGCTGCTTCCGGGTTAAGAGATATCCCGTGGCAACGGCGGCATATATTACTGATTTAAGAACTCAGCGCAACAACAATTTCGACGCTCACTGTTTAACTGCTTATGATTCATGCGACAAGACCAGAAAAACCGCGTTTTCTGGTCATGCGCTATGCATTACATCGAAGCAAGGCGTTTTTGCGCCTGTTTCGCACCATCGGTACCAGGGTATTTGCTGACCACCTGCTGGTAAACCGCTTTGGCTTTCGCAGTATCGCCCTTGTCTTGCATAATCACACCGACTTTAAACATCGCGTCTGGCGCTTTCGGCGACTTCGGGAAGTTCTTCACTACCGATGCGAAGTAGTAAGCCGCATCGTCTTTCTTACCCTTGTTGTAATTCAACTGACCGAGCCAGTAGTTAGCGTTCGGCACATAGGTTGAATCCGGGTACTTTTTGACGAGGTTCTGAAACGCAGCCAACGCATCATCCTGGCGGGATTTATCCTGCACCAGGGCGATAGCCGCGTTGTAATCGGTATTGGCATCGCCGCTTTGTACCGGTGCGCCTGAAGCCGCAGCACCGTTATTTGCGCCCGCATCCGCGGCCGGAGCCTGCGCTGCCGCACCGCTCTGATCGCCGGAAGCCTGCTGCGTCTGCCCTGCTGCTGCACCGCTGCTCAGATTGCCGATCTGCTGCAGAATTTGCTGCTGGCGTTCAACAACCTGATTGAGCTGATACTGGCTTTCCTGGATCTGCCCGCGCAGGGAGTCAATATCGGCCTGATTATCAGAGAGCTGCTGCTGAAGTTGGGTTAAAAGCTGGCTGTGAGCATTGGAAATACGCTCAAGTTGAGTGACACGGTCTTCGACCGAGCCTGAGCCGACACTACTGATTGGCGCCTGAGCATTAGCGGCCCAGGGGGCCGCTATGCCAACCAGTAACGACAGACTCAACAGATGATGTCTGAAGTTACTGCTCATGCAATTCTCTTAGTAAACCAGTACGGCGCGACGGTTTTTAGCGTAAGCCGCTTCGTCGTGACCCAGTACTGCAGGTTTTTCTTTACCGTAAGAAACGATGGAGATCTGGTCAGCAGAAACGCCTTTACCCTGCAGGTACATTTTAACGGCGTTAGCACGACGTTCGCCCAGGGAGATGTTGTACTCCGGGGTACCGCGTTCGTCAGCATGACCTTCTACGGTCACTTTGTAGGACGGGTTGCTACGCAGGAAGTTAGCGTGAGCATCCAGCATCGCTGCAAAGTCAGAACGGATGTCGTACTTGTCCAGATCGAAGTAAACGATGTTGTTCTGCTGCAGCTGCTGCATCTGCAGACGCGCCTGCTCTTCAGAGGACATGTTACCGCTACCGTTCATGCCAGTGCCGGCACCCATCATGCCTTCGCCGCTCTGGTCGCTGGTGTTGTTCTTGTGAGAAGAACATGCAGCGATTGCCATAACAGGCAGAGCCAGCATCAGGCCTTTCAGCACTTTGTTCAGTTGCATTTCTTTGATTCCTTTAATATTTATTTATTATCACAGATACGGAGACCAGGCAGGGAATTTAACCTGTCCATCAGTCGCCGGAATACGCGCTTTGAAACGCCCATCTGTAGAAACCAGGTTCAGCACGGAGCCCATCCCCTGAGAAGAGCTGTAGATGACCATAGTGCCGTTAGGTGCCAGACTTGGCGTTTCATCCAGGAACGTTGACGACAAAACTTGCACGCCACCCGCTTCCAGATCTTGTTTAGCAATGTGCTGCTGACCACCGTCAGAGCTAACCATCACCATAAACTTACCGTCGCTGCTGACGTCCGCATCCTGGTTCTGAGAACCCTGCCAGGAGATACGCTGCGCTGCGCCGCCGTTGATATTGATTTTGTAAACCTGCGGACGACCGGCCTGGTCAGAGGTAAAGGCCAGGTTCTGGCTGTCCGGGAACCAGGTTGGTTCGGTGTTGTTGCTGCGACCGTCAGTAACCTGACGGATCTGGCCGGAACCGATGTCCATCACATAGATGTTCAGGCTGCCGGTTTTTGACAGGGCAAACGCCAGCTTGGTGCCATCCGGCGAGAAGGCCGGTGCGCCGTTGTGACGCGGGAACGACGCCACCTGACGAATGCTGGCGTTAGCCAGAGTCTGGATAACCAGCGCGGAACGACCGCTCTCAAAGGTCACGTATGCGACTTTTGAACCGTCCGGGGACCAGGCCGGGGACATCAGCGGCTGCGGCGATTTGTGGACGAGGAACTGGTTATAGCCGTCGTAGTCAGAGACGCGCAGTTCATACGGGAACTGAGTGTTCGCGGTCTGCACGACATAGGCGATACGGGTACGGAACGCGCCTTTAATACCGGTCAGCTTTTCAAATACTTCGTCGCTGGCGGCATGGGCAGCATAACGCAGCCACTGCTTATTCACTTTGAAGGAGTTTTGCGCCAGCACGGTACCCGGCGCGCCGCCGGTGTCGACCAGCTGGTAAGCGACGTTGTAGCTGCCATCAGGGTTCGGTGTCACCTGACCTACGATGACCGCATCAATACCGAGCGCGGACCATGCAGCGGGCTGCACTTCCTGCGCGGTACCCGGCTGCTGCGGTAAACGGGAGCGATCCAGCGGGTTGAATTTACCGCTGTTGCGCAGATCCGCCGCAACGATACCGCCAGCGTCCTCAGGCGCAGCGCCTGGGCCTGCCCACTGGAACGGCACAACGCCAATCGGGCGTGCCGAGTCTACCCCCTGGGTGATCTCGATACGTACTTCTGCATGCAGCACCGCTGCCCACAGCATCAAAAAACCAAATGCAACACGTAATGCCTGCTTCATCATATCTCCCTTATCCGGGCAAAAAACCCGCGATAATTTAGCAGAATTTTAACAAACCAATAAGACAAAACTACCCGCGTTGGAACCGCCTTCGCATACTTTCCTCACGGGATCGCGAGGAAAGTGTACCTCAAGGTTTGAAGTCCAGCGGCGCATTTTTGAACACTTCATACACAGCCTGACTTGGTGGCTTCGGCATTTTCGCCTGTCGTGCCGCGGCCAGCGCGGCCTGACAGAGCGCCGGATCGCCCCCTTCAGACTGAATATCTAACAGCGTCCCATCCGGAGCCAGTTTGATACGTAACGTACAGGTCTTCCCGGTGTAGGAGGATGCATCATAGAAGCGGCTCTCAATCGCCGTTTTAATCTGCCCTGCGTAGTTACTGATATCGGCTCCGGATGCACCGTTGTTCTTAGTGTTACCCGAACCCGACGGCGCTGCATTGTTGCCTTTCGCTCCGCCGCCCGTTTTCGGTGCATTCTTACCGGAGCTGAGATCGCCAAACAGATCGTCGACGCCTTCAGCGGCGGCGGCTTTCTCTGCTGCGGCTTTTTTGGCAGCCGCTTTCTTATCGGCAGCGGCCTTCTCGGCGGCAGCTTTCTTCTCAGCGGCGGCTTTTTCCGCAGCCGCTTTCTTTTCGGCTGCCGCTTTTTCCGCTGCAGCGGCTTTCTTCTCCGCTGCGGCTTTCTCTGCGGCAGCGGCCTTCTCAGCGGCAGCTTTTTCAGCTGCGGCGGCCTTCTCTGCTGCGGCTTTTTCAGCAGCAGCCTGCTTAGCCGCTTCCGCCTGCGCTTTCTTCTTCGCATCGGCTGCCGCTTTCGCAGCTTCTGCTTCCGCTTTCTTCTGTGCGTCAGCGGCGGCTTTCGCGGCCTCCGCTTCGGCTTTCTTCTGTGCATCGGCGGCGGCTTTGGCTGCATCCGCCTGTGCTTTCTTCTGCGCGTCCGCTGCGGCTTTCTTCGCCGCCTCTTCCGCCGCTTTTGCCTGCGCATCCGCTTTGGCTTTCGCGTCAGCCGCGGCTTTCGCTGCCGCTTCTTCAGCCTGTTTCTGCTGCTGTTTCGCCTGCTTTGCCGCCTCTTCCGCCTGCTTCTGCTGTTCGGCCTGCTCGCGCGCGGCTTCCTGCGCCTGCAGACGCTCTTTCTCGACCTGCTTCAGACGCTCCTGCTCGGCGGCCTGCTTTTCACGCATCTCCTCCGCCTGCTGCTGCGCCTGTTTTTCACGCTGCTCTTCCGCGCGTTTAGCGCTCGATTGCTGGTGCTGTTGGCGGTTGTAGTTCTCCACTACCGCGCCGGGATCGACCATTACGGCGTCGATCGACGATCCGCCACCGCCGCCCGCTGACGCTTCAATATGCTCATCGAACGAACTCCAGATCAGCAGCGCCACCAGAATTACGTGCAGCACGGCTGAAATGAGTATCGCTCGCTTAAGCTTGTCGTTTTGTACGGTTGCCTTTGACACTCTCGGTTCCCAAAAACTGTCCGCCTGTTAAGCCGGTGATCAGATAGGCTGCGTCATCAAGCCAACCGATTTCACACCCGCGCTATGTAACAGGTTCAGCGCTTTAATGATTTCGTCGTACGGCACGTCCTTCGCCCCGCCGATTAAGAACACGGTTTTCGGATTGGTTTGCAGGCGACGCTGCGCCTCCGCAATAACCTGCTCCGGCGGCAGCTGATCCATACGATCTTTCTCTACCACCACGCTGTATTGCCCGACACCGGAAACTTCAATAATCACCGGAGGATCGTCATTGGTACTGACGGTCTGAGAATCCGTCGCATCCGGCAGATCGACCTCGACGCTCTGGGTGATGATGGGCGCCGTTGCCATAAAGATCAGCAGCAGCACCAGCAGCACGTCGAGCAGCGGCACAATATTGATTTCGGACTTCAGGGCACGCTTGCTCCGCCCACGGGATCTGGCCATGGCTTACTCCTTATTGCTGTCGCTGCTGGCAAACGCCTGGCGATGCAGAATAGCCGTGAACTCTTCCATAAAGTTGTCGTAATTCTGTTCCAGTTTATTCACGCGCTGGTTCAGACGGTTGTAGGCCATTACCGCCGGAATTGCCGCGAACAGGCCGATAGCGGTAGCGATCAGCGCTTCCGCGATACCCGGTGCAACCATTTGCAGCGTCGCCTGTTTCACCGCGCCCAGTGCGATAAAGGCGTGCATGATCCCCCAGACGGTACCAAACAGACCGATATAGGGGCTGATGGAACCAACGGTACCGAGGAAAGGAATGTGGTTTTCGAGGCTTTCCAGCTCGCGATTCATCGAGATACGCATCGCCCTGGAGGCACCTTCTACAATCGCTTCCGGCGCGTGGCTGTTGGCGCGATGCAGACGGGCAAACTCTTTAAAACCGCTATAGAAAATCTGTTCAGAGCCGCTCAGATTATCGCGACGGCCCTGGCTTTCCTGATAGAGACGAGAGAGTTCAATGCCGGACCAGAACTTATCTTCGAACGCTTCCGCTTCACGCCCTGCGGCGTTGAGGATGCGGGTTCTCTGGATAATGATTGCCCAGGATGCGATTGAAAAACCAATCAAAATCAACATGATAAGTTTGACCAGAAGGCTCGCCTTCAGGAACAAATCAAGGATGTTCATGTCAGTCACTGCTTAAACTCCGCGACAATAGACTTGGGAAGCGCACGAGGCTTCATTAAGAGTGGATCAACACAGACAACCAGCACTTCAGCTTCGTTCAGCACTTTGTTCTCTGCGTTGACGATCCGCTGCGAGAACACCATAGACGTTCCACGCATTGATGTTATTTCCGTTTGGACGTCGAGCATGTCGTCGAGTCGGGCGGGTGCAAAATACTCCAGCGTAATTTTGCGCACCACGAACGCGACCTGCTCTGCCAGCAGAGCCTGTTGGCTAAAGTGATGGTGGCGCAGCATCTCGGTGCGGGCTCTTTCATAAAAAGCAACGTAGCTGGCGTGGTAAACCACACCACCGGCATCAGTATCTTCGTAATAGACACGAACCGGCCATCGAAACAGCGTTGTATTCACTTTACATCCCGGTAATGCAAAAAAGGTTAGAGCTTTTAAACTTCGCTACTATACGCGCGGGCAAGGTGCTTTGGAATGGGTTGTGGTAAACGGAGAGTAAAAATTTATGGGCTTTTGCAAGCCCATCGGGATAGCGGATATTTCTTATTCAAAAGAAGAAGAAAAGCAGACCTGCAAGCAGCACAACATCAGCAATCAGCGGGCAAAACAGCCCCTGCCAGTGCAGCGCGCGAGGACGAAAACCGACGCCGTGGATCACACCGGCGCAAACGGCCCACATCAACAGCAGACCATGCCAGATCTCAAGCTCACTGGTTTTCGCCGCAAAGCGCGACGGGTCCCAGAAAATGCACCCTGCCAGCAGCAGCGCCATTAGTAAGGAAAGGGCCCGTAACGGGCCCTTGTCCATTACCGCATAGAGCTTTGCGATAACCTTATCCATCAATGTTCTTCTTGACCGGCTTTGGTTGCTTCAACATGTTCCAGCGCCAGCGCGGTGATCACACCAAAAGCACAGGCAAGAAGCGTTCCTAAAATCCAGGCGAAATACCACATATTCAGCTCCTTACTTAGTACATAGAGTGGGTGTTGCTTTCGATCTGCTCTTTGGTAATACGACCGAACATTTTCCAGTAACACCAGCTGGTGTAGAGCAGAATAATCGGTACGAATACCGCAGCAACCCAGGTCATCAGGTTCAGCGTGCGCTGCGTCGAGGTCGCATCCCACATTGTCAGGCTGGCGTTCAGCATGGTGCTGGACGGCATGACGAACGGGAACATCGCGATGCCTGCGGTCAGAATGATGCACGCCAGCGTCAGGGACGAGAAGACAAAGGCGAAGGCTGATTTATCCAGACGCGCGGTCAGGATAGTCAACAGCGGCAGCGCCACGCCCAGAGCCGGGATCGCCCACAATACCGGCGTATTGTTGAAGTTGGTCAGCCAGGCACCCGCCTGTACTGCAACTTCTTTGGTCAGCGGATTTGAGGCCGCATGGTGATTCATCGCAGAGGTGATCACATACCCGTCAATGCCGTACACCACCCAGACACCGGCCAGCGCGAAGCAGACCAGGGTAACCAGCGCTGCAATCTGTACCGTGGCGCGTGCGCGCAGGTGCAGTTCGCCGACGGTACGCATTTGCAGGTAGGTCGCGCCCTGGGTCAGGATCATCGCCACACTTACTACACCGGCCAGCAGACCAAACGGGTTCAGCAGCTGGAAGAAGTTACCGGTATAGAAGAGGCGCATATCGCCATCCAGGTGGAACGGTACGCCCTGCAGCAGGTTACCGAACGCTACACCAATTACCAGCGGCGGCACGAAGCTACCGATGAAGATGCCCCAGTCCCACATGCCGCGCCAGCGCACATCTTCAATCTTCGAGCGGTAATCAAAGCCAACCGGACGGAAGAAGAGTGAGGCCAGCACGAGGATCATCGCCACATAGAAGCCGGAGAAGGCTGCCGCGTAGACCATCGGCCAGGCGGCGAACAGCGCGCCACCGGCAGTGATAAGCCAGACCTGGTTGCCGTCCCAGTGCGGCGCGATGGAGTTAATCATCACGCGGCGCTCGGTGTCGCTACGCCCCAACACGCGGGTCAGCATGCCGACGCCCATGTCGAAGCCATCAGTGACGGCAAAACCGATCAGCAGAATGCCCACCAGCAGCCACCAGATAAAACGTAATACTTCATAATCGATCATTTCACGACTCCTGTCTTAGCGTGCCGGCTGAGTAGTCACGGTGGACTGCTCGTAGTGATAGCGACCTGTTTTCAGGCTGCTCGGCCCAAGGCGAGCAAATTTGAACATCAGGAACACTTCGGCCACCATAAACAGCGTATAAAGGCCGCAAATCAGAATCATTGAGAACAGCAGATCGCCGACGGTCAATGAGGAGTTGGCAACGGCAGTCGGCAGCACTTCACCAATCGCCCACGGTTGACGACCGTATTCAGCCACAAACCAGCCTGATTCGATCGCAATCCACGGCAGCGGAATGCCATACAGCGCGGCGCGCAGCAGCCATTTCTTCTCGCCGATGCGGTTACGGATCACCGTCCAGAAGGAGATGCCGATAATCAGCAGCATCAGCACGCCACTGGCCACCATCAGACGGAAGGCGAAGTAGAGCGGCGCAACGCGTGGAATAGAGTCCTGGGTCGCTTTCTGGATCTGCGCTTCCGTCGCGTCGGTGACGTTCGGGGTATAGCGTTTCAGCAGCAGGCCGTAACCGAGATCTTTCTTCACGTTATTGAACTGCTCACGTACTGCCGGATCCGCAGAGCCGGAGCGCAGCTGCTCAAGCAACTGGTACGCCTTCATGCCGTTACGGATACGCTCTTCGTGCTGCGCCATCAGGTCTTTCAGGCCGATAACCGGCGTGTCGACCGAGCGGGTAGCGATAATGCCGAGCGCAAACGGGATCTGGATAGCGAATTTGTTCTCTTGTTTATCCTGATCCGGAATACCAAACAGGGTAAACGCTGCCGGAGCCGGTTGGGTTTCCCACTCCGCTTCGATTGCCGCCAGTTTGGTTTTCTGCACGTCACCCATTTCGTAACCGGACTCATCACCCAGCACGATAACGGAGAGGATGGCCGCCATACCGAAGCTGGCTGCGATAGCAAAGGAGCGTTTCGCAAAAGCAACGTCACGACCGCGCAGCAGGTAGTAGGAGCTGATACCAAGAATGAAGATAGCGCCGCAGGTGTAGCCGGAAGCCACGGTGTGCACAAATTTGACCTGCGCAACCGGGTTAAGCACCAGTTCAGAGAAGCTCACCATCTCCATACGCATGGTTTCGAAGTTGAAATCAGAGGCGATGGGGTTCTGCATCCAGCCGTTGGCGACGAGGATCCAGAGTGCGGACAAGTTGGAGCCCAGAGCAACGAGCCAGGTTACCGCCATGTGCTGAACTTTGCCCAGACGATCCCAACCGAAGAAGAACAGACCCACGAATGTGGATTCGAGGAAGAAGGCCATCAGACCTTCAATGGCCAGCGGCGCACCGAAAATATCCCCAACGTAGTGAGAATAGTAAGACCAGTTAGTCCCGAACTGGAACTCCATGGTCAGACCGGTCGCCACGCCCAGCGCGAAGTTGATCCCAAACAACTTGCCCCAGAACTTGGTCATATCTTTGTAGATCTGTTTGCCGGAGAGGACGTAGACCGTTTCCATAATTGCCAGCAGGAACGCCATACCAAGCGTCAGCGGCACAAACAGAAAGTGGTACATCGCGGTCAAGGCAAACTGTAAGCGTGACAGTTCGACTATATCTAACATCATGACTCCTTGCTCATCGCATGAAGACTCCGAGAGTAAACCCCCGTTAGCGAAGGTTCACACGCATGCCCCAATACAAATTTGCTGCACTGTTTTATTCACTCTCCCAATGTCGGGACAATGAATAAAAAAAGTTACAACCAGGTTAATAAAAAATTCGAATTGATCTCGCGAATATATTACTCCGCAAAACCCTAACAATAAAAAGCATTTATTGATTATGTTTTACGTTTTACGACGGCGATCAATTAATCCCCAACTTTGCACTTCGCGGTCAATTTGATCCGCGACAATTTAGCGAGTTTTGACTGCTTTTCCAAGCTTTTAAATATTGATTTAAATCATTTACCATTGACGGTGTTAATTTTGTATTTAAGGTGTCCGGCGGGTAAAAACAGTGTTAATAACATGTTTAATGTAACGCAATTTATGGTTATCAATTGGCGAATAAAGCGAAGAAAGGCGGGTTACTTTACGCGGTAAGTTAAAAACGTGAAAAGTGGGTAACTCTTAAGTGAAACAGCTCAACTATTTCCAGATTGATTTTACAAATATTTCACTTATCCAGTTAATATAATTAACACCGCTTCGTTATTATAAAAATAAGCATCTTTAAAAGGCGATGTTTAACGCTATTATTCATAACTTTTATAACCTGCTTTCGAGCCGCCGGATAATGCTGCACGCGCCCTCCCCTGCTTGCCTCCCTTTTTTTTATCACGCATAGATGCGGGCAATAAAAAAGGCCGCTCCAGGAGCGGCCAACCATGTCGAATTGCGCTGCTCCCCTGCGTGGGGGAGCGATGGTTTTTTATTTAATTACGGTTTTCAGCGCGTCGCCGATATCGGCCAGGCTGCGCACGGTTTTCACGCCAGCTGCTTCCAGCGCCGCGAACTTCTCGTCCGCCGTACCTTTACCGCCTGCGATGATGGCGCCTGCGTGGCCCATACGCTTGCCTTTCGGCGCGGTAACACCGGCGATGTAGCCAACAACCGGTTTGGTGACGTGCTCTTTGATGTAGGCTGCGGCTTCTTCTTCCGCGCTACCACCGATCTCACCGATCATGACAATCGCTTCGGTCTGCGGATCTTCCTGGAACAGTTTCAGGATATCGATAAAGTTAGAGCCCGGGATCGGGTCGCCGCCGATGCCCACACAGGTGGACTGACCGAAACCGTAATCCGTGGTCTGTTTAACCGCTTCATAGGTCAGGGTGCCGGAGCGCGAAACGATGCCGACTTTACCCGGCTGGTGGATGTGGCCCGGCATAATGCCGATTTTGCACTCGCCTGGGGTGATCACGCCCGGGCAGTTCGGCCCGATCATGCGCACGCCAGCTTCATCCAGCTTCACTTTCACCGTCAGCATATCCAGCGTCGGGATACCTTCAGTGATGGTGATAATCAGTTTGATACCTGCATCGATCGCTTCCAGGATGGAGTCTTTGCAGAACGGAGCCGGAACGTAGATAACCGTTGCGGTCGCGCCGGTCGCCTCTACCGCTTCACGCACGGTGTTGAACACCGGCAGGCCGAGGTGCGTGGTGCCACCTTTGCCTGGCGTTACGCCGCCAACCATCTGCGTACCGTAGGCAATCGCCTGTTCGGAGTGGAATGTACCCTGGCTTCCGGTGAAGCCCTGGCAGATAACTTTGGTGTTCTTATCGATCAAAACAGACATTATTTCCCCTCCACTGCGGCAACAACCTGCTGTGCTGCATCCGTCAGACTTTTCGCTGCAATAATATTCAGGCCGCTGTCAGCCAGGCGCTTGGCACCCAGTTCAGCGTTGTTACCTTCCAGGCGTACGACTACCGGCACGTTCACGCCAACTTCTTCTACAGCACCGATGATGCCGTCTGCGATCAAATCGCAGCGCACGATGCCGCCGAAGATGTTAACCAGAACGGCTTTCACGTTCTCATCGGAGAGAATGATTTTGAAAGCTTCGGTTACGCGCTCTTTGGTCGCGCCGCCGCCAACGTCGAGGAAGTTAGCCGGTTCGCCGCCGTGCAGTTTAACGATGTCCATGGTGCCCATCGCCAGGCCTGCGCCGTTAACCATGCAGCCGATGTTGCCGTCGAGAGCAACGTAGTTCAGCTCCCACTGCGCAGCCTGCGCTTCGCGCGGGTCTTCCTGAGACTGGTCGCGCATTTCGCGCAGATCCGGCTGGCGGAAGAGTGCGTTACCGTCTGCGCCCAGTTTGCCGTCGAGGCAGATCAGGTCGCCCTGCTTAGTGATCACCAGCGGGTTGATTTCGATCAGCGCCAGGTCGCGCTCAAGGAAAATGGTCGCCAGACCCATAAAGATCTTGGTGAACTGCTGAACCTGCTTACCTTCCAGACCCAGTTTGAACGCCAGGTCACGACCCTGATACGGCATCGGGCCGGTCAGCGGATCTATAGTGGTTTTGTGGATCAGGTGCGGGGTCTCTTCCGCCACTTTCTCAATCTCAACACCGCCTTCGGTGGAGGCCATGAACACCACGCGACGCGAGCTACGGTCAACTACCGCGCCCAGGTAGAGCTCTTTGTCGATATCGGTCGCCGCTTCAACCAGGATCTGGTTAACCGGCTGGCCGTTAGCGTCTGTTTGGTAGGTTACCAGGCGTTTACCCAGCCAGTGCTCCGCGAATGCGCGGATCTCTTCTTTGCTGTTCACCACTTTTACGCCGCCCGCTTTACCGCGGCCGCCTGCGTGAACCTGGCATTTTACGACCCACGGGCCTGCACCAATTTTCGATGCCGCTTCTTCGGCTTCACGCGGGGTAGTACAGGCGTATCCAACCGGAGTCGGCAGACCTGACCGGGCAAAAAGCTGTTTCGCCTGATACTCATGTAAGTTCATCTGTTCTATCCATCCTTCAGGTAATCATTATCAGGGTGTCTGCGGGTCGGGGTGCCCTGTTTGCCGGATCCGCCCACAGTCAGGTGATGACTTCAGGCCCGGCATCCGCCGGGCCCTGGCCGACTACACGTCCAGCAGCAGACGGGTCGGATCTTCCAGCAGCTCTTTGATGGCGACCAGATAGCCCACAGACTCACGGCCGTCGATCAGACGGTGATCGTAAGAGAGCGCCAGGTACATCATCGGCAGGATCTCAACCTTGCCATCAACCGCCATCGGGCGATCTTTGATGGCGTGCATGCCGAGGATCGCGCTCTGCGGCGGGTTGATGATCGGGGTGGACATCAGCGAACCAAAGACACCGCCGTTGGTAATGGTGAAGTTACCGCCGGTCAGATCTTCCACGGTCAGCTTGCCGTCGCGCCCTTTCAGCGCCAGCTCTTTAATTTTCTTCTCGATATCTGCCATGCCGAGGGTGTCGACATCGCGCAGCACCGGGGTCACCAGGCCACGCGGCGTGGAAACAGCCATACTGACATCGAAATAGTTGTGGTAAACCACATCATCGCCATCGATAGAAGCATTCACTTCCGGGTAGCGTTTCAGCGCTTCAACCACCGCTTTCACGTAGAAGGACATAAAGCCCAGACGGATGCCGTGACGCTTCTCGAACGCGTCGCCGTACTGCTTACGCAGATCCATAATCGGCTTCATGTTGACTTCGTTGAAGGTCGTCAGCATGGCGGTGGAGTTTTTCGCTTCCAGCAGACGCTCGGCTACGCGTTTGCGCAGGCGGGTCATCGGTACGCGTTTTTCCGTGCGGCCAGCCGGAGCCGGGGTGCTGGCAGCAGCCGGAGCCGCCGCTGGTGCAGCGCTCTGCGCCGGGCCTTTCGCCAGATGCTTCTCAACATCTTCACGGGTCAGACGACCACCAACACCGGTACCTTTGATGTCGCTGGCTTCCAGGTTGTGCTCGGCCAGCAGGCGACGGATCGCCGGGCTCAGGGCATCATTATTCTGCTCTTCCAGCGAGGCCTGCTGGCGCTGCGCCGGTGTAGACTCTTTCTCTTCAGATTTAGCACTGCTCTCTTTGCCTGCGCTGTTGCCCTCTTTCAGACGGCCCAGAATCTGGCGGGAGGTAACGGTTGTGCCTTCCTCTTCCAGCACGGCATCAAGGATGCCGTCCGCTGACGCCGGCACTTCCAGTACCACTTTGTCAGTTTCGATTTCTACCAGCACTTCATCACGTTTAACGCTATCGCCTGGTTTTTTGTGCCAGGTTGCAACGGTCGCGTCAGCAACGGACTCAGGCAGATCGGGAACAAGAATATCTACGCTACTCATTATTTATCCTTTAATTAATTGACGTTCAGCGCGTCATTTACCAGATCTTGTTGCTGTTTCTGGTGAACGGAGAGGTATCCCACCGCCGGAGAGGCGGAGGCCGGGCGACCTGCGTAACGCAGACCAGCCCCAAACGGAATCACATCACGGAAGTGATGCTGGCTGCAGTACCATGCGCCCTGGTTCAGCGGCTCTTCCTGGCACCAGACAAAATCATGCACATGCGCGTACGGCTTCAGCGCTTCCTGCACCGCCTGGTGCGGGAACGGATAGAGCTGCTCGATGCGGACAATCGCGACATCTTTCTGGTCGTTCTTACGACGCTGTTCCAGCAAATCGTAATAAACCTTACCGGAACAGAGGATAACGCGTTTTACGCCCTGCGGATCGAGATCGTCCACTTCGCCAATCGCCGGCATAAAGGTGCCGTTCGCCAGCTCATCAAGCGTTGAGACCGCCTGCGGATGACGCAGCAGGGATTTCGGTGACATCACAATCAGCGGACGGCGCATACCGCGCAGCGCCTGACGACGCAGCATGTGGTAAACCTGCGCCGGGGTCGACGGCACGCAAACCTGCATATTCTGCTCGGCGCAGAGTTGCAGATAGCGCTCCAGACGCGCGGAGGAGTGCTCCGGGCCCTGCCCTTCATAGCCGTGCGGCAGGAGCATTACCAGGCCACACATACGGCCCCATTTCTGCTCGCCGGAGCTGATGAATTGGTCGATAACCACCTGCGCACCGTTGGCGAAGTCGCCGAACTGCGCTTCCCAGATGGTGAGCGTGCGCGGCTCAGCGGTGGCGTAGCCATACTCAAATGCCAGCACCGCTTCTTCCGACAGTACAGAGTCCCAGACGCGGAACGCGCCCTGGCTGTTATGCACGTGTGCCAGCGGGGTGTAAGTCGAACCGTTAGTCTGGTTATGCACCACCGCATGACGATGGAAGAAGGTACCGCGACCGGAGTCTTCACCGGAGAGACGCACCGGAATGCCCTCATCTACCAGCGTGGCGTAAGCCAGCGTTTCCGCGCCGCCCCAGTCGAACAGCTTGTCGCCGTTCGCCATCAGCTGACGGTCAGCGTAGATTTTCGCTACGCGGGACTGCATCTCAATCGCGTCCGGTACGGTGCTGATGCGCTTCGCCAGCTCTTGCAGGCGCTTCATCTCCACCTTGTTCGGGTAGCTCTCATCCCACTCGTGGTTGAGGTACGGCGACCAGGTAAAGGAGTGCATATTCATCGGACGCCATTCAGCGACCACGCACTCACCGGCATCGAGCGCATCGCGGTAGACGTTAGCCATCTCGGTGGCGTCTTCCGCGGCGATGGTAGTTTCCTGCTCCAGACGGCTGGCGTAAATCTGACGCGGCGTCGGGTGCTTTTTGATTTTCTGGTACATCAGCGGCTGGGTTGCACTCGGCTCATCGGCTTCGTTATGGCCGTGACGGCGGTAGCAGACCAGGTCGATAAAGACATCGCGTTTGAAGGTATTACGGAAATCGAGCGCCAGGCGGGTAACAAAGGCCACCGCTTCCGGATCGTCCGCGTTAACGTGGAAAATCGGCGCCTGCACCATTTTACCGATATCGGTACAGTACGGCGTTGAGCGCGCATCCAGCGGGTTCGACGTGGTGAAGCCCACCTGGTTGTTGATAACGATACGCACGGTGCCGCCCACTTCGTAGCCGCGGGCTTTGGACATGTTGAGGGTTTCCTGCACCACGCCCTGGCCTGCGACCGCCGCGTCACCGTGAATGGTGATCGGCAACACTTTGTTGCTGCTCGGTTCGTCAAGGCGATCGAGGCGCGCGCGAACGGAACCGATAACTACCGGGCTTACGATCTCGAGGTGCGACGGGTTAAACGCCAGCGCCAGGTGAACCAGACCGCCTTCGGTTTCAACGTCGGACGAGAAGCCCATGTGATATTTCACGTCACCGGTGCCGAGATGCTCTTTATGCTTGCCGGCAAACTCGTCGAACAGATCCTGCGGCTTTTTACCCAGCACGTTAACCAGCACGTTCAAACGACCGCGGTGCGCCATGCCCAGCACCACTTCACGGGTGCCGCTTTTACCGGCGTGGCGGATCATCTCTTTCAGCATCGGCACCAGCGCATCGCCACCCTCAAGGGAGAAGCGTTTCGCACCAGGGAATTTCGCGCCCAGATAGCGCTCCAGCCCTTCGGCGGCGGTCAGTTCGCTTAAGAAGCGCTTTTTCTCTTCTGCCGAGAAGCTGGATTTACCGGTGGCCGACTCGATGCGCTGCTGGATCCAGCGTTTCTCTTCGGTGCTGGTGATGTGCATGTACTCCGCGCCGATGGAGCCACAATAGGTCTCTTTCAGCGCATGGAGCAGCTCGCCCAGCGGCATAGTGTCTTTGCCGATAGCAAATGACCCGACATTGAAGCTGTTCTGGAAATCGGCTTCGGTCAGGTCATGGAATGCGGGATCGAGATCGGCGACCCTCTCCTGCTGCCATAATCCCAGCGGATCGAGATTCGCATGCTGGTGACCACGGAAGCGGTAGGCGTTAATGAGCTGCAGGACTTTGACCTGCTTAACGTTGGTATCGGGGTCGGAAATCGAGGAGGAGTAACGTGAAGCGTCCTTCGCCAGTTGGCGGAAGTAATCACGCGTTTTGGAGTGGAACTGATCCGGTTTGACTCCGGTACCTGGTAACTGCTGGAACATAGATCGCCAGTTCGCATCTACCGAGTCAGGATCGGTTAAGAAGTCTTCATAGAGCTGTTCTATCCAGCTCTGGTTAGACCCAGAGAGGTAAGAAGAGTCCAGCCAGGCTTTCATTGCGCCGTTCTGCATCGTGATCCCTTAAGCATTGTTATGCTTACTTCGCCGTGGATAACTTCGACGTACACGTACGCGCACGTCCCAGGGTTCACCTGCGGGTTCTTTGACCCGCGAAGGAACCTTTAAAAACAGCCTAATCTTCGTTGTTCGGGCTGCGACGGCGTTGGCTGCCTTCACTCACCTGGGTCGCATAGTTCACTATGCTCCCCGGGATGCGCTCAATTGCCGCCTTGTCTCGCGCCAAACATCTCAATTATGTTTCAGTGGCGGTTTTTAGAGGTTTCTGCTGCTTTTACTCGCCCGGTGCGCTTGCGCTTACCGGGCTTATCAATACTGTAGGCCGGATAAGCGCAAGTGCCATCCGGCTTTACCTTTTTATGCACTGCGTTGCAGCAACATTGACTTAATGTGGCCAATGGCGCGCGTTGGGTTAAGCCCTTTCGGACATACACTGACGCAGTTCATGATGCTGTGGCAGCGGAATACGCTGAAAGCATCGCTCAGGCCATCAAGGCGCTCATCCGTTTCCGTATCGCGGCTGTCGATCAGGAAGCGGTATGCCGCCAGCAGGCCTGCCGGGCCGATGAATTTCTCCGGGTTCCACCAGAACGACGGGCAAGAGGTCGAGCAGCAGGCACAGAGAATACACTCATACAGACCATCGAGTTTCTCGCGCTGTTCAGGCCCCTGCAGGTGCTCACGCGCCGGCGGATTTTGCCCATTATTCAACAGGTAAGGCTTGATTTTTTCATATTGGGCATAGAACTGCCCCATGTCCACCACCAAATCGCGAATTACCGGCAGACCTGGCAGCGGGCGGATGACAATCTTCTTCTTGCCGTTGCCAAGCGCGGAAATTGGGGTGATACAGGCCAGCCCGTTTTTGCCGTTCATGTTCAGACCATCGGAACCGCACACCCCTTCACGGCAGGAGCGACGGAACGACAGCGTGGAGTCGGTCTCTTTCAGCTGCATTAACGCATCAAGCAGCATCATGTCGCGACCCTCTTCCGATTCGAGGGTGTAATCCTGCATACGCGGCGCGTCGTCGACGTCCGGGTTATAGCGATAAATCGAGAATTCGAGTTTCATCAATCCTGTCTCCGCATTAATAAGTACGAATCTTCGGCGGGAACGCCGGACGCAGTTTCGGTTCCATATTGACGCTGCGACGCGTCATAGATTCCGTCTCTGGCAGGTACAGGGAGTGACACAACCAGTTCTCATCGTCACGATCCGGATAGTCGAAGCGGCTATGCGCGCCACGGCTTTCGGTACGGAAGTTGGCAGAAACCGCCGTTGCATAGGCCGTTTCCATCAGGTTATCCAGTTCCAGACACTCAACGCGCTGGGTGTTGAACTCGCTGGAGGTGTCGTCCAGACGGGCGTTTTTCAGGCGCTCGCGGATCACTTTCAGCTGCTCCAGACCCTTGGCCATCGCATCACCTTCACGGAAGACCGAGAAGTTGTGCTGCATACACTCTTGCAGCGCTTTACGAATGGTGACCGGATCTTCGCCATCGCGGTTGTTATTCCAGCGGTTAAGACGCTCAAGGGAGGCGTCGATATCAGAGTCGCTGGCATCACGCAGCGCGCCCTGCTCGGCGATAGACTCCTGCAGATGCAGACCCGCCGCGCGGCCGAATACCACCAGGTCGAGCAGCGAGTTGCCGCCCAGACGGTTGGCGCCGTGTACCGATACGCAGGCGATTTCGCCTACCGCGAACAGACCCGGAATAACCACGTCTTCGCCCTGGGCGTTAACGGTCAGCGCCTGGCCGGTCACTTTGGTCGGAATACCGCCCATCATGTAGTGGCAGGTCGGGATAACCGGGATCGGCTCTTTCACCGGATCGACGTGGGCAAAGGTACGCGACAGCTCAAGGATCCCCGGCAGGCGCGATTCCAGCACCTCTTTACCGAGGTGATCGAGTTTCAGTTTGGCGTGCGGACCCCATGGGCCATCGCAACCGCGGCCTTCGCGAATTTCGATCATGATCGAGCGCGCAACCACATCGCGGCCCGCCAGATCTTTCGCGTTCGGCGCATAACGCTCCATAAAGCGCTCGCCATGTTTATTCAGCAGGTAACCGCCTTCACCACGGCAGCCTTCAGTGACCAGTACACCTGCGCCGGCGATACCGGTTGGGTGGAACTGCCACATTTCCATATCCTGCACCGGTACACCGGCACGCAGCGCCATCCCGACACCGTCACCGGTGTTGATGTGTGCGTTGGTGGTGGACTGGTAAATACGCCCCGCCCCGCCGGTTGCCAGCACGGTTGCACGCGCTTTGAAGTAGACCACTTCACCGGTTTCGATACAGAGCGCCGTACAGCCGACCACCGCGCCATCCTGGTTTTTCACCAGATCGAGCGCATACCATTCGG
The DNA here is from genome assembly GCF_016624785.1 of Kosakonia sp. S42. Lineage (NCBI taxonomy): Bacteria > Pseudomonadati > Pseudomonadota > Gammaproteobacteria > Enterobacterales > Enterobacteriaceae > Kosakonia > Kosakonia sp. S42. The sequence goes on from NZ_JACVTW010000039.1 coordinate 18,577, forward strand.
AAAAGATGGTGGTGTGGTTTTTCAGGTTCTGCTGATAAAGGGTGTGCAGCAGCGCGTGACCGGTACGGTCAGCTGCGGCCGCAGTACGTGCCGCCTGCTCGCCGCCGAAATCTTTCGACTGGCCGCCAAACGGACGCTGATAGATACGGCCATCTTCCAGACGGGAAAACGGCAGGCCCATATGTTCCAGCTCAAGAATCGCTTCCGGGCCGGTTTTACACATATATTCAATGGCGTCCTGGTCACCGATATAGTCGGAGCCTTTTACCGTGTCATACATGTGCCATTCCCAGTTATCTTCATGGGTATTGCCCAGCGCAACGGTGATACCGCCCTGCGCAGAGACAGTGTGGGAACGGGTTGGAAAGACTTTAGAGAGCAGCGCACAGGTTTGCCCGCTCTGGGAAATTTGCAGCGCCGCGCGCATACCTGCGCCACCTGCGCCAATTACAACAGCATCAAATTCTCTGACTGGCAGTTTCATTACACACCCCACACCACAACGAATCCATAAATGACGTACGCGACCAGCGCAACAACAATCACCAGCTGCAGCAGCAGGCGCGTTGCAACGTGTTTAACGTAGTCGGTCAATACCTGCCACATACCAATCCACGCGTGGATCAGGATGGAAAAGAGCGCCAGCAGGGTAAAGACTTTCGTGAAGGCGGAGGAGAAGAAGCCCGTCCAGACACCCCAGGTCAGCTCGCTGTGCAGCGCGAAAAAGCCGACCATATAGATGATGTATAACGTCAGGACAATAGCGGTAGCACGGACGAGAATAAAATCATGTACGCCGTTGCGTCCTAATGCGGAGGCGTTGCTTACCATACGAGGACTCCTGCGAGAATTGAAAGCACGACAGTGATCACAAAAGAAATATTAGCGGAACGTTTTCCTGCGGCGAGGTTCTCTTCCAGCCAGCCGAAATCCATAAACATGTGGCGAATGCCGCCGACAGCGTGATACGCCAGCGCGGTAAGGATGCCCCAGAAGATGAATTTGACGAAGAAACTGCTCATGATGGCAGAAGCGGCCTGGAAGCCCTCTTCAGATGACAGCGACAAGCCCAGTAACCACAACAGAATGCCGATCGCCACAAACGTGATGACGCCGGAAACGCGGTGGAGAATGGAAGCTATAGCCGTAACAGGAAACTGGATTGTTGTCAGATCCAGATTGACAGGTCTTTGTTTTTTCACATTTTTTATCATGAATAACGCCCACATGCTATTCTTATAGTTTCCTTCCTCCGGTCTGCGTGCGGGTCAGACAGCGTCCTTTCTATAACTGCTCGTCATGCAAAAAATGTGCTTCCATATGCTAAACGACAGGTTACAACGCTGGGTGGCTCGGGATGGCAGGGTATTCCGGAGACCTGGCGGCAGTATAGGTCGTTCACAAAATCATTACAATTAACCTACATATAGTTTGTCGGGTTTTATGCAGAACAGTGACCGAGGTCACGATAACAACATTATTTTAAAATTTAATCATCTGATTTGACAAAAGTTAAACATTCTTGTTACAAACTACGCCAGAAAGAACTTATAATGCTTAAAAGTTATGGGGTCTTGCTTTCACCTGAGAATAAGTTATGTAACAGTGTGATGGTATTGACCGATTTAATCAGGACAGTTATTAGTGATATACAGGTTTGATAAATTCGGACTGCTAAGACGCTGATTTGCTGTTTTTTCACTGTATTTTCAATGTGTATCTGCACGCGCCTATCGCTCTGTACCCTGGTATCTCCTCTTCGCAGAGCAGCGAGCTATATAACAATTCGTTAACATTGACGGTCAAGTGAAGGCAAACCCGGTGGCTGGCGGTCTTAAGCAATAAGGCGCTAAGGAGACCGTAAATGGCTGATAAGAAAGCAACCATCACCTACAATGGTGACGATGCTATTGAACTGGATGTGCTACAAGGCACGCTCGGTCAGGATGTTATTGATATCCGTAGTCTCGGTTCAAAAGGGGTTTTCACTTTTGACCCAGGTTTTACCTCAACCGCATCATGCGAATCGAAAATCACCTTTATCGACGGCGATGAAGGGATTCTGCTGCACCGTGGCTTCCCCATCGATCAACTGGCGACTGAGTCCAACTATCTGGAAGTGTGCTACATCCTGCTGTACGGCGAAAAACCGACTCAGGCGCAGTTTGAAGAGTTCACACTGACAGTGACCCGCCATACGATGATCCATGAGCAGATCACTCGTCTGTTCCACGGTTTCCGTCGCGACTCGCACCCGATGGCGGTGCTGTGCGGCGTGACCGGCGCGCTGGCGGCGTTCTACCACGACTCGCTGGATGTAAACAATCCGCGTCACCGTGAAATCGCTGCGTTCCGTCTGCTTTCCAAAATGCCGACCGTGGCCGCGATGTGCTACAAGTACTCCATCGGTCAGCCGTTTGTTTACCCGCGCAACGACCTCTCCTATGCGGGCAACTTCCTGCACATGATGTTCTCCACGCCGTGCGAACCGTATGAAGTGAACCCGGTTCTGGAACGCGCCATGGATCGTATTCTGATCCTGCATGCTGACCATGAGCAGAATGCGTCCACCTCTACCGTGCGTACCGCAGGCTCATCGGGCGCGAACCCATTTGCCTGTATCGCGGCCGGTATCGCCTCCCTGTGGGGACCGGCGCATGGCGGCGCGAACGAAGCGGCACTGAAGATGCTGGAAGAGATCAGCACTGTTAAACACATTCCGGAATTCCTGCGTCGCGCCAAAGATAAGAACGATTCGTTCCGTCTGATGGGCTTCGGTCACCGGGTCTATAAGAACTATGACCCGCGCGCCACCGTGATGCGTGAAACCTGCCATGAAGTACTGCGTGAACTGGGCACCAAAGACGATCTGCTGGAAGTGGCGATGGAGCTGGAGCACATTGCGCTCAACGACCCGTACTTCATCGAACGCAAACTCTACCCGAACGTCGATTTCTACTCTGGCATTATTCTGAAAGCGATGGGGATCCCGTCGTCGATGTTTACGGTGATCTTCGCGATGGCGCGTACCGTAGGCTGGATTGCGCACTGGAACGAGATGCACGATGACGGCATTAAGATTGCCCGTCCGCGTCAGCTCTATACCGGTTACGAAAAACGTGAGTTTTCGTCAGATCTGAAAAAAGATTAATCCCCGCTAATGCCCGGTGGCGCTCCGCTTACCGGGCCTGCAACTGCACTACCCCGTAATATTGCCCGATGGCGCTGCGCTTATCGGGCCTACGATGAACTGGCATGCACCGGAACAATTGCCCGATGGCGCTTCGCTTATCGGGCCTACGATTGCCCTTCCCCGCTCAATAACACAATCGCGCTGCGCTTATTGGGCCGACGATGGTTGCGGTGGCACGGTCCGTAGGCCGGATAAGGCGTAGCCGCCATCCGGCACGTTCTCGTTTACCACTGGCTTGTTTACCGCTGACACCCCGGACACCAATAAAAGGGTCGTGAGGAGAGCGTCGTCTTCTCAATGATCCCGCCGCAGCGCTCGCACTTCTTCCCGGCACGGTGAAACACCTTAAAGCGAAACAGCGCCCCGTGATGCTTCTTCTCATCAACACGCCCACGGGTTTGATACGAGAGACGCGGGATTGCCAACAACGCCTCTGCCAGCAGATCCAGCTCGCTCTCGCTAAGCTGTTCGGCTTTACGCTGCCCGGTCAGCCCGCTGTGCCAGAGAATTTCGACGCGCAAATAGTTACCGAGTCCTGCGAGAAACGCCTGGTCGAGCAGCAGCCCGGCAAACTGCCGACGCCGAAAGCGCGGTAACAGCAAACGCGCTTTCACCTCCTCCACCGTTAAGCGCATATCCAGCACATCCGGCCCTACGCGCAGCAAAAAGGGGTGCTGCGCCAGTTGCTCCGGCTTCAGCAATGCAATCTCCGAGGCGCTGTAGAGCAAAATCGCTTTATCCGCCGCCTGCAAGCGCACGCGCAACACGCGGTTGGTTTCTGGCATCTCGCCCGCCTCCACCACGCGCCAGACGCCGTAAAGCTGATTGTGGCTATAAAGCGTTAACCCGCCGGAAAAGTGCGTTAACAGCGCTTTGCCGCGTGTCTCAATGGCATCGATCTGCTGCCCCACCAGCCCGGCGGCATAATCAGTAAGATGCGGCTGGGCAAACCAGACCTCGGTCAGCGGCTTACCCTTAATCGCGGCTTCCAGCGTGTCCGCCGCGCGGCGGATCTCCGGCCCTTCCGGCATGAAAACTCCTTATCAGCGTGATGAAACGGTAATGCCTTCGGCAATAAACGCGGCGCGTAAATGGCGGGCGAAGGCGAGCGCATGCGCGCCATCGCCATGCAGGCAGACCGTCTGCGCGTTAACGGGCGCATAGTCCCCCTCAACGCTTTTGACGCGCCCGCACTGCACCATCTCCAGCGTCTGCGCCAGCGCCAGCTGCTCATCCTCAATCAGTGCGCCCGGCTCACCGCGCGGCACAAGCTGCCCACTGGCCTGATAACCACGATCGGCAAACACCTCTTCACGCGTCGCTAACCCCAGCCGCGCGCCTGCGCGGATCAGCTCGCTGCCCGCCAGCCCGACCAGTATTAGACCAGGATTGAGATCCCGCACCGCGCGGGCGATGGCATCGGCAAGCGCCGTATCCTGCGCCGCCTGGTTGTAGAGCATGCCGTGGGGTTTCACATGCGAAAGGCTCGCGCCGCGGGATTTCGCCAGCGCCGCCAGCGCGCCGCACTGGTAGAGCACTTCGCTATAGACCACGTCCGGCGCGGTGGACATTCTCTTGCGGCCAAAATTTTCGCGATCGAGAAACGACGGGTGCGCGCCGATAGCGACATCGTTCGCCAGTGCCTGCTCAATGCAAGTGAGCATGGTGGCGGCATCACCGGCGTGAAAGCCGCAGGCGATATTCACCGAGCTCACCACCTGCATCAGCTCGCGGTCGTTGTCGGCAAAGCCTTCGCCGATATCGGCGTTTAAATCAATCCGCATCGCGCAGCCGCCATGCCAGTTGATCGAGGAACAGCCGCTGTTCGCGCCGCGCCTGCAGCGCTTCGTCGAGCGAGCACTGCACAAAGTGCACGGGCTGACCGAGGCGAATTTGCGCCAGACGGTAGAGATCGGCTTCGATAATGCAGGCAATACGCGGATAACCGCCGGTGGTCTGGCAATCATTCATCAACACAATCGGCTGACCATTCGCGGGCACCTGGATAACGCCGGGCAGCAGCCCGTGGGAGAGCAGATCCCGCTCGGTTGTGCGCACCAGCGGCTGCCCCTGCAGGCGATAGCCCATGCGGTTACTCTGCGGGTTGATATGCCACGGCAGACGCCAGAAGGCCTCCTGGGAGGCGGCATCAAATTCGTGATACTCCGGCCCCGGCAGTGCGCGAATACGGTTGGTCCATAACAGCTGTTTCACGCCCTGTTGCGCGCTAAACGACCGCGAAGGCGTGCCAAGCGGCAGCGTGTCGCCATCGCGCAGCAAGCGCCCCTCCAGCCCGCCAATAGCGGTTTTCAGATCGGTACTGCCCGACCCCATCACCTCCGGCAGATCGAAACCGCCTGCGACCGCGAGATAACTGCGCACGCCAAAGCGCGGACGATTCAGCACCAGCCGCTGCCCGGCCTTCGCCGCAAAGCGCCAGCCGGTCCAGACGTCAGTGCCATCAAGCGTCGCATCGCAGCCTGCGCCGGTAAGAGCAAACCAGCAGTCGCGGGCGAACTCCACTTCACACTGGCCGAGCGTAATCTCAAGTGCGGCAGCCTCCGCCGCGTTGCCGACCAGCGCATTGGCAATCTCCAGCGCCGGGCCATCGAGCGCGCCGCTGTAGCTGACGCCGGACTGACGCAGGCCGATGCGTTTCCCGCCCTGCAATGAGGTATACATCCCCGCGCGAAGAATTTTTAACATACGCCCTCCTTGCGCGGGATAAAGCGCAGCGTATCCCCAGGCCGCAGCAGCGACGGCTCCGCTAAGCGCGAGTTAAATAGCGTCAGATCGGTGCGCCCAATCAGGTTCCAGCCGCCGGGGCTCGCCAGCGGGTAAATCCCCGTTTGCGCGCCGCCAATGCCGACCGACCCGGCAGGCACGCTAATGCGTGGCTCCGCCCGGCGTGGCGTCGCGAGCGCCTCCGGCATGCCGCCGAGATAGGGAAAACCGGGCTGAAAGCCGATAAACCACACCCGGTATTCGATAGAGGCGTGCAGCTCCACGACCTGCTTTTCGCTCATGCCGCAGTGGTTGGCGACATGCGCCAGATCCGGCCCGGCCTCGCCGCCGTAAACCACCGGGATCTCAATAGTCCGTGACTCCGGCTCCAGCGCCTCGCTCTCTTCCCACCAGCGCTGCAGATGCTCAATCGCATCGAGCGCCAGCGTGGTGGGATCGCGCAGCACAACGGTTACGTTATTCATCCCCGGGATCGCTTCCACCACCTCCGGGAATGTCGCCAGCCGCTGCGTCAGCCGCCAGATACGCTTTTGCGTCGCCAGCTGCACCGGCGGCTCCAGCTCCAGCACGACGGCGGTTTCGCCTAACAGATAACAACGCGCTCGCTGCACTTGCCTGCTCCTTACGCCGGGTTAGGGATATCGATAAAGGTCACATCGAGATCGGTATTGGCGGTCAGCCACTCGCCGAGGGCGTGAATGCCACCGCGCTCGGTGGCGTGGTGCCCGGCCGCGAAGAAGTGCAGACCCTGCTCGCGCGCGGAGTGAATGGTCTGCTCCGATACTTCGCCGGTGATAAAGGCATCGACACCGAAGGCCGCGGCTTTATCAATAAAGCCCTGACCGCCGCCGGTGCACCACGCCACGCGCTTGATGGTGGCAGGCCCGGTATCGCCGCACCACAGCGGTTTACGCCCGAGACGCGCTTCGATCCACGATGCCAGTTCGAGACCGGGAACCGGCATCGACAGCTCGCCCCACGGCACCAGCGGTTCAATCTCCCCCTGCACCGTGATGCCAAGCAGTGCTGCAAGCTGCACGTTGTTACCCAGTTCCGGATGGGCGTCGAGGGGCAGATGCCAGCCGTAGAGGTTGATATCGTTCGCCAGCAGGGTTTTCAGGCGGTTGCGCTTCATGCCGCGAATGATCGGCGCTTCGTTTTTCCAGAAGTAACCGTGATGCACCATCACCGCATCGGCCTCCAGCCGCACAGCCTCATCCAGCAGTGCCTGGCTTGCGGTGACGCCGGTGACGATTTTGCGGATCTCTTCTCGCCCCTCAACCTGCAGGCCATTCGGGCCGTAATCGCTGAACGCCGCACTGTTGAGTTTTTCGTTAATCAATTTTTCCAGTTCGGTATTTTTCATGCTCACTCTTACCCTTTTCGCGCGGCTTCATAGGCCGCCAGCGTGGCGCTTCGCGCCTGTTTATGATCGACAATCGGGCGCGGATAATCGAGCTTAACGCCCTGCTTATCTGCCCAGACCCAGGGTTGATGGATAGCTTTCGGCGGCACGGTTTTCAGCTCCGGCAGCCAGCGGCGAATAAACTCGCCGTCCGCATCGAAACGCTCGCCCTGAGTAGTCGGGTTGAAGATACGGAAGTAGGGCGCGGCATCGGTGCCGGTTGAGGCCGCCCACTGCCAGCCGCCGTTGTTTGCCGCGTAATCGCCATCCGCCAGTTGAGCCATAAAATAGCGCTCTCCCACCCGCCAGTCGATAAGCAGGTCTTTGATCAGGAAGCTGGCGGTAATCATACGCAGACGGTTATGCATCCAGCCAGTCTCATTCATCTGACGCATCGCTGCATCGACAATCGGATAGCCGGTCATCCCCTTTTTCCACGCTTCCAGATGCTGTGGGTTATCTTGCCACTGCACCTTTTCCGTCCACGTGATAAACGGGCGATGCTTACACAGCGCCGGATGGTAGGTGATGAGGTGGCGATAAAATTCGCGCCAGATAAGCTCGCTCAGCCACACCGCGCCCGGCCCGCCCTCCAGCACACCCGGCTGCTCAGCGAGCAAGCGGTGCAGACACTGGCGCGGCGAGAGCGCGCCGATGGCGAGGCTCGCCGAGAGACGGCTGGTGCCCTCAATAGCCGGGAAATCGCGCTGCTGCTCATACTCTGCCACCTGGTGCTGGCAGAAGTGGCGCAAGCGGGCGATGGCCTGCTTCTCATCCGGCGGGAAGAGTTTTTCGTCAAAGGGCTGTTGTGGGTAGTTAAGCGACAGCGGTTCTACCTTGATCGCCCCGCCTTCGCGCGGCTGCGGCGCAGCGACGCACTCCGGCAGATCCTCTTTTAAACGGCGCAAAAAGGCGTTTTTAAAGGGGGTGAAGACTTTAAACATCTCACGATTGCCGGTCATTACGCTGCCCGGTGCCAGCATCACACTGTCATCAAACCCCTGGCAGGCGACGTTGGGCAGCGCCTTCTCCACCGCCGCATCGCGCTGGCGCTCGTTAAGCTCGTATTGATAGTTATAAAAAAGGTGGCTGACCTGCTCCTGCTCGCAGACCTCAGTGACTGCCTGCACGCTGGCGGCAAAGTCATCCACTTCGCGGTAGATAAGTTCAATGCCGCGCTCGGCGAGCGCCTGTTGCAGCGCATTGAGATGGGACTCAATCAGCGCAGCCTGACGCGGTGCCATCAGGTGCTGCTGCCACTGCTTCGGCGTAGCGATAAAGAGGGCTTTTACTGTTGCGTTCGCGCTACGGCAGGCCGCCGCCAGCGCGAGGTTATCGTGCACGCGCAAATCCGTGCGAAACCAGACCAGATGGGTGGTCATAATGCTCCTAATGTCCGTAACGTAAGCGCAGCGCTTCCGGCCAGGGGTCAAAATAGCGCTGTCCGGAGAGGTAAGCGTCCGGGAACTCAGCCATATAGTGTTTTAGTAAGGTGACGGGTGCCAGCAGCGGCTGAATGCCCTGCCGGTAGCTGTCGATAAGCTTCGACAGCTCTTCACGCTGGCGGGCATTAAGCTGTTTGCGGAAGTAGCCCTGCACATGCATCAGCACGTTGGTGTGGTTGCGGCGAGTTGCCTGGTGTGAGAGCAGATCCATCAGACGCTGGCGATACTCCACAAACCACTCATCGAGAGAGGCCCACTCATGGATGGCGGCGACAAAACGCCCCAGCTCGCGGTACTTCGGCTGAGAGTGCGCCAGCAGCAGCAGCTTGTAGCGGCTGTGGTAGGCGATCAGTTCGCCACGCGTCAGGCCGCGCTCGCGCACGCTGTTAAGTTCATGCAGGGCGTAAATACGCTCAACAAAGTTCTCGCGGATATGGGGATCGTGCAGGCGACCATCCTCCTCCACCGGCAGCCACGGATGGGTCTCCATCAGAATGTCGGTAAAGATGCCGCGCCCGGCTTTGCGGTTATTTTTGCCATCTGCGTCGTATACGCGCACCCGCTCCATGCCGCAGGAGGGGGATTTGGCGCAGACGATATAGCCGCACAAATGGTCGAGACGGCTGACGCGCTCGCGGGAGAAGTGCGCCATCTGCTCGGTTAAATCTCCTTCCCGCTTGTCGCTAAAGCGCAGCGAAACTCCGCTCTCCTCTTTGACCAACCGCAGCGCCGGACGTGGCACCGGCAGGCCAATGGCCATCTCCGGGCAGACTGGCTCAAAACGCATCCACGGTGATAGCTCTTCAACTGCGAAGGCAAGCCGCTTATGGCCGCCGTCAAAACGGACTTGTTCCCCTAATAAACAGGCACTGATGCCGACAGGGATTTTCTCACTCATAGCGACTCCTTGATTAGACATAGTCATTGTAGTCAAAGGGCGCAGGTAAAAAAAAGCCACCGCAATTGCGGTGGCGCGATCGGGTTGCTGTGTGTAGCCCGATTAATAAAAGTCGCAGGTTGCTTTTTCTGCTTGATCCATCCATACCGGTTTCTCGCTGGTCTTCGCCCAGACGCGGTGCAGATAGCTGTAGAACCGTGCGCGATCCTTCCAGAACAACATCACCGGCAGTGCCAGCAGACCCGCCGCAACGGCGAAAGCACGACGCATCAGCACAACGTGCGCTGGAAACATTTTGTATGTGTTCATAAATCTCTCCCCTTTGTCAGGCCGGTATCGGGCACCGGAAAAAAGTTACCGCAGCGGTAAGTGAATAACGAAAAAACGCTGCGAGACTGAAATCTGCTCAAAATAATACCGGTTTGTTGGTAATTTTACTACTCATCCGACCACTATTTTTATCCGATTCGCATTTATTTACCTGCAATCCGTAAATAAGTTACAAAACGGTTAAATTAATAATAACCATCGGTTAAATAATGGTTTTGAATGTTGCATTTGCGAAACGGAGCCGCTGGAACAACTGGAACCTTGTAGGCCGGATAAGGCGTAGCCGCCATCCGGCAATGGGCGTTGCATGTTGCACTGGTGGAAGGGTTCCGTTCACCATACGTGGTGAGGTTTCATTGACCTCTTATGCGGTGAACGGGACAAGGGAAGCGGCCGCGCTC